>JAJTBW010000258.1 GCA_021286705.1 Sphingobacteriia bacterium | reverse complement strand
CTGGTAAAGGAAAAATCAGGACAATTATTAATAAAATGAAAAAATACTTCATTAACTGATTTGTAAACAAATGAATATTGAACACATTAAGTTCTCCTTTGATGCTTACTTTAAGCATTTATCATGTTACTGATGAAAGCGATTCATAGCATCTAAAAGAAGCTCAAAACTAGGGATGAGATTTTGAAGTTAAATTGACTAAGGTCAATCAAAAGCCAAGGTAAATATTAAGAGGAGATCAATTAAATCTGATATCCAAGACAAAAAGCCTTAGCAATCAATTTGTACCAGTAAACGAATTAGATGCCTTCACAAGTAAGGTGTTTACAAAAAAGTTGCAGGAAGAAAGCCTGTACCTGCCAGCTGCGATACCTTTTTTGCTATGGTATCAATCTCTGGATACTGCTCCATCCAAAAATCCTCTATCTCTTTTGGGCGATCGTTTGTAAGCCATGAAACCTCGGTAACGGCAACATAACCACTCTGTCTAAGATATTGAGACCACTCTCGCAATCCCCTTTCAAATCCGATATTATAAATAGCCCCTTCAGACCAGATCAAATCAATTGATTCCTTTTCAAAAGGAAGATTATCCATAGAACCAACAACACCTTTTACCCTGGGTAAAAGATTAAGCCTTGATGAATTACGATTGAAAATCTCTATAAATTCAGGATACAGATCCAGACCGGTTATTTGCCCAAATGTATTCATTCCTAAAGTTAAAGTCTGTCCGCCTGTGCCACAGCCGAGATCAACGATAACAGATTGTGGTGTAAGATTATCAATAAAACTTAAAGCCTTTATTGTTACAGCCTCACTACCTGGCCCTTGCCTATCTAGATAGGAGAAGTACTCACAGATTAGGGCAAAGTCGAATTCATGAATGGGGAAAAGCATGACTTACCCTCTATATAGCCCGCCCCATCTATATTAATATTCAACGCAATCTATTCCATTTTACCCTCATTCTGCTTTAGATAGGTTATCTGACCTGGCGCCCCGTAATAGTCCTCGCCATTAAAAAAGACCAACTCAAGAGAATAGTCTTTGTTATACTCCTTCAACAGCTCAGCAAGAAGCAGTAAGACCGTTACTCCCGTTGCATTGTCAATGGCACCAGTCGTACCAATCTTTGAATCGATATGAGCAGTGATTACGATGCGTTTCTTGCCTTGGAGGTTACTTCTTCTGGCTAAAACATTGAATGCAGTCTCAGGAATCCTCTTAGCTTTCGAGATCAACTCTACAGTCTTACCGGTAAAACTTAGCAGATTCACCCCTTCCGTATCCTTCATATACACAGAAGGAATATAAAATCGCCATCCTCAAACAAAGGGAATGGATAAACTCCTCCAGCAACCGCTGAATTTCTTTCTGTAGCGCAAACCAGAGCTCTCGGATTACCTTTCTCTAATAAGGAAATTAAATATTGATGCTCATCTGGATTCCAAAACGGAAAATTTTTAGGTGCAATCTGTTGACTGGCTATGTCACCATGAAGCAATACTATTTTATCTTCAATTGCCTCACGTTCTAATCTTGCAACCGTGTCTATAGCAACTAACTCTCCTACCACAGCGCAACCCAATGAGTAGTGCGAAGAGTAGACCTCAAAATGACGACCATCACACTTTAACACTGCCCCATCAGATAGCCAATCAATAACCGAAAGTTGAGTCACTTCTGTCATCCAACCAGCCTCTTTTAGAATACTTTCAACGTAAAACGTCGATTTGCGATTAGCTTCACTACCAACACGACGTTCCCCAATCTCAGAACACAATACATGCAGATGGAGTTCTGCCTTTTTGAAGCCAATATTTACAGGATATAGTTCATTAGAAGAGACATCAATAGCTCTATACCCACCACGTTTGACGTAAGAGAGAAATCCCAAAGCAACACCCTCAGAGACACTATCCACCAGATTGACAAAACCCAATTGAAATCCACTTACTGTGCCTTTAATCAAGTTTAAAAAACCTATCTGCGCACCTATAAGATTCTTAGCTAAATTCTAGAATTAGCCAAATCCATAAAAAAAGCAGCAAGAGGTAAATTAGCTCTTGCTGCATAAACCTATATAAAAGAGAATGAAAAAAGACTATTCAACACCAACCGACTACACCAATAACACCATATAAAACATAGAATTATTTCTGCAATATAAGTTAATGACGTTCAATAGGCTAATACCTTAGGCTATACTGCCCTGATTCTATCTTAACTGCTTCCTTCCTTGCTCCCATTTTAGCGAGAGTTCCATTGAAAGATACATCAAGAGAGTATGCTGAGAGGTCACTATTGAACTTTTTCTCCTGCAAATTACTAATATTCAACCATAAATCCTTAACACTATATTGAAGAGTAGCCCCATCTTTAACTAGAACCAGCTCCCCTCTATGAGCTTGGAAAGCACCATTATCAAACTTCTGATTTAGGCTTACTGAAAAGGTAATCTCTACATCATTCGAAACATCTATCCCTTGCATCCAGATTAAGCTCTCCTCTTCAGGTTCACCCTCCTCCATGTTAGCAGGTTTGAACATTGTAAAAGGGATAAAACCAACCTTAAGATTTGCTTCATCAAGCCTATAATGAACCCCATTAAAAACAAATGACAATGAAGCTGCTTTTGGCTTCAACATATCAGCAACTTTATTTGCAGCCTCAGTGAATTCGTCAATTTCCTTAGATGTAGGAGCATCAATATTCTGATCATTTGTCCTACTACTATCTCCACCACAAGCGGAAACTAGCAGAGTGGTAATAAAAATTAATATAAAAAGCTTTATAGTTTTCATTTTTTTTGTTTTTCTATAACATCAAACATTGCATTATAAAAATTTGATTAAAAACCTAAGGGATATAGTACATAAATTCTATTCGATCATATCTACCATAGGAGTCATAAAGATTATCACTATTGTATAAATTCTCATCAGGAACGACCAAGTATGTTCCATTAGGAAAAACAATATGATTAGTTGAGTTATCATAATAGGAATTATATGCATCCTTATATGAATCTGCAAGTTCATCATTCAACATCATAACAGCAAACATCTGTTTAGTAAAGCCAGGCATTTCATCATAACTACCTAAATCTACCTGCAGTAGCCACCCTTTAAACTTATGATTTTCAGGTATGCCTATTGGCCAAGCGACAGTAACTGGGGCAACCGTTAAAAAACCACTCTTCCGGGCAATTGATTCAAAACTGGTTTTTCCTAAATCAATTGTAGAATGTACGGCCATTTCAGCTTCAATTTGAGGCAAATGAATGGTCAATCCATGAATTAGGGTTGTATTTGCATACTCCGATTTACGATCATCAAGCAAATAGGTATTTTCTGGATCAAGCCAAACGGGTTCTGAAGTAGCTAATTCACCAATCTTCACAAAAAGATATTTCCCATCCTTGTTAACATATCGAGCCTCATATTCCTTACTACCATCCTCATTAGCAGTAACCGAGACCAGAGTAAATCCATCGATTTTTAATGCCTTCGCCTTAGTCTTAAATGTATCAAAGGTCAGTAAGACATCAACACTACCCTCTTCATTCTCATAGTATTCATAAACATCTTCTTCATCTTTGTTATCCTTACTACAGGCTACAGTAAATGCAAAAAAAGTAATGGACAGCAAAAAGAACCATCTTAATTTCATAAAATTCATCTTGATAAGATTATAAGTGATTAATAAAAGTTGATTTTGATTACATTTTCACAAACTCAACACGTCTATTTTGAGCTTTCCCTTCAGGGGTTAAATTATCTGCAACTGGTTTTGATTCACCCCAACCCTTTGAAGTAAGCCTTTCAGGGGTGATTCCAAGTTTAATTAGCTCTTCACGAACCGATTTGGCTCGCATTTCAGAGAGTCGCTGATTAGATGCATCATCACCAT
>JAJTBW010000044.1 GCA_021286705.1 Sphingobacteriia bacterium | reverse complement strand
AAGAGAGATATAAGAGGGATATAAGAGGGATGCTTTAGAGGTGCTGAATATCAGATAATTGGAAGCATGGATGTTTGGGGCTGGCAGAAGAGATTCAAAATTCAAAGATTAGCTACTGGCGGCTAGCTGCTGAATTCGTGCCTTTCGTGGTTTAAACGATCTCTCTTTTCTCTTTTATATCTTGTAGTAAGATACAAGAGTTAACATTTCGTCTAGTTAACAACCAATCCATGAAATCTTACCGTAATCCGGTATGACATATTTACTTTTATCAATATGACAAAATGTTATTCTATAAAAACGAAATACAGGTAAATAATTGATTTAACATTAATTATATACTTTCAGGAGTCTTAGTTCTGCCAAAAAAGAGATTATGGCACGTCAGTTGAGAAAGCCCATAAAAAACATATTATGGAAACAAAGCAGGTTAATTCACTTCATCAGCTACTTGAATCAGCAAAAGCGAAGGAGAGAAGTTTTCTCTTGTTCTACAAAGACTCGTCTGATTCGAGTCTATGTGCCTTGAACTCTTTGTCACAAATTGAGAATCAGGAAGAACTAACAATCTTTACTGTCGATGTCAACACAGTAAAAGATATCCATCCGCATTACGCCATTTCAAGTGTTCCTACACTACTGGAACTCGGATTTGGACAGGCAAAAAACATGCTCAAAGGGTGCAACAAGCCAGAACAAGTGAATGCATGGATAAAAAACGCCCTTTATAGCGCAGCAGTGGAAAATAGTGATAAACCTCAAAAGAGCGTTATCGTGTATACCACACCTTCATGCCCATGGTGTACAACGCTTAAAAATCACCTTCGACAAAACGGGATAAGATATGAAGAGATTGATGTTGCATCAGACACCAATGCGGCAGAGGAGATGACAAGAAAAAGCGGACAAAGAGGTGTTCCGCAGTGTGAGATCGGCGGCGAAATGATTGTGGGATTCGATAAGACTAAAATTAACCGTCTATTAGACATTTCCAAGGGCAATTAGCCACGATCAGGGGCTCAGGCATCATCTAGTGCATCTCAACCCAAAAGAGGCTTAAAAAGCATTTAAACGATTAAATTCAAATAAATATCACATGAAAGAATTACAACCACTAAATCAAAATGTTCTTTTGGATATCAATCCTGGTAAAGAAGAACAAAAAACAAAGTCAGGACTTATCATTCCCGATACTGCAAAAGAAAAACCTCAGATAGCCCGTGTCATTGCACTTGGAAGCATTGACAACCCCGCCATAGCTCCCGGCGATATGGTTCTCTTTAAGAAGTATAGCGGAACAGAGGTTGAGTTTGAAGAAAACAAATACCTCTTTATTCCATACAGTGACCTCCTGGCTAAGGTAGTAGAAACAGAATCTATTGACTAATAAGGAAAAGGGTCGATGAAACATAAAGTTCATCGACCCTTTTGTTTTAGTATTTTAAAGTGGGAAAAGGATTAAGATTTATATCCTGAAAAATGACTATTTCTTCGCTATGAAACCCCAGTCGGTAATACAATAAGCCCAAACGACGAGACACAATTACGTAGTGTAATAACAAAAAAAAACTGCCTTACCCTCCCGGTTTGGCAGTCCCATCAAAATCAATCACCAAAATCAAAAAAACAACCAGATTTACAATGACTTAATAGCGTCACTGTAGTATTTTTCAACTTGCTTCCAATCAATTACATTCCAATAAGCGGCAACATAATCGGGACGCTTGTTTTGATATTTCAAGTAATATGCATGCTCCCAAACATCCAGACCCATTACTGGAATACCTCTGCATTCAACGACATCCATATAAGGATTGTCTTGATTAGGAGTACTGGAGATTGCGAGTGATCCGTCAGATTTAACCATTAACCATGCCCAACCGCTCCCAAATCTTGTCTTAGCTGCATCTGAAAACTTCTCTTTAAACTCATCAAAAGAGTTATATTTCTTTACGATAGCATCTAGTAAGGCTCCTTGTGGCATGCCTCCACCATTTGATGATAGTAATGTCCAAAACAGCTCATGGTTAAAGTGACCACCACCATTATTTCTAACCGCCATAGGGTAGCGGCTTATGTTCTTTAGTAATTCCAAAAAGGGTACATCTGCCATCTCAGTGCCTTTAACTGCATTCTGCAGATTATCATAATAGGCCTTATGATGACGAGTATAATGAATCTCCATTGTCATTGCATCGATATGGGGCTCTAAGGCAGAATATGAATACCCTAATTCAGGAAAGCTTAAATCTTTTACCAATGTTGACATTTCTAGTATTATTTGTTTTTAGTCTAAATAACAATAGAAATAAATCAATGTTCAAGAGAGTAGAAGAAATTATCTAATTCTTCTAATAAAAGTTAGTCCGTCACGGACTGGAAGAAGCACCTTTTCAAATCTAACATCCTCTGAAACAGCACTATTAAACGCATGAACCGCAAGTGTATCACGATCATGATTTTTTTCAAGGTCTAGCACTTTTCCTCCCCAAAGAACATTATCTGCAATGATCAAAGTACCAACATGCGTATGTGGAATAAGCTGATTGAAGTAATCGAGGTAGGCACGTTTATCGGCATCAAGGAATATAAGGTCGAATATTGTGTCATTGCCCGCCAGATAGTCGGCAGCATCAGATAGTATGAATTTTATTTGACTGCAATAGGTTGATTTTTCAAAAAAGAGGCGGGCAATTGATTCGATCTCAGGGTTAGAGTCAACGGTAATAAGCTCGCCATCGTCTTGCAGCCCTTCGGCCAGGCAGAGGGCAGAGTATCCAGTAAAAGTTCCAATTTCAAGAATTTTTTTGGGGGCAACAAGCTTACTAACAAAACTGAGCAGACGACCCTGCAAAGCTCCTGAGAGCATTTTCGGATAGACAGAACGTATATAGGTTGTTCTCTCAAGTTCAGAAAGAAGACTAGAGGGTTGTGAAGAAAACTGACGGCAATAGGCCTCTATAGGAGAATCAAACATATAAAAATACTAAGGATGAAAAGTAATTGAGTTAACATTAGAGGGGCAGAACATTCGGTTGGCCATCTCAAGGATATCATGTTGTGTAATCTCATTGATGCTGGCTATAAGTTGCTCAGTTGTCTCGACACTTTGAAAATGTAACCATTGCCTTCCAATAGAATTGATACGATTGGATGGGGACTCAGAGCTCAGAAGAATCATCCCGGTTTGTTGCCTTTTAGCCTGTTGAAGAGTTAAAGTTCCCATCTTTTCCTCACAGATTCTTTTTAACTCAGCCTTTACCAGATCTGTGGTCTTCTCAAGCAACCCGGCTTCAGTACCAAAATAGACATAATAATAACCCGTATCAGTCATGGGTTGAATTCCGGCCTCGATGTTATAAGTTAGTCCGTGCTTTTCACGAATAAGAAGATTTAAGCGTGAGGTCATTGCCGGGCCTCCAAGATAGTTAATCAGGAAGGCAGCCTTAATTCTATCGTGATCTATTGATGAAGGGGCAAAACCACCTAAGACTGAGTGAGCCTGGTAGCCTTTTCTCTTTTCGATTTTATGGAACTCAGCGGTTGAATTACCAAAGGAGACTCGGGGAGTCAATGGTTGTATTGAAGAATAGGAACCAAAATACTTCTCAGCACTTCGCTGAACCTTTTTCTCTTCAAAATCTCCGGCAATAGCAACCACCATTCTATCGGGACGGTAGAACTGGTGAAAAAAACGGGAGAGTTTCTTCTGATTAAACTTGCCCACCGTCTTTCTGGTTCCTAAGATATTCCCCCCGAGGGAGTGCCCCTGATATAATAATCCCTCAAAATCATCAAGAATCTGTTCTGCCGGGGTATCCTTATAAGAGTCCATCTCATCAAAAACTACCTGCTTTTCCTTCTCAATCTCATTAATCGGGAAGAGAGAATTAAAAGCTACATCGGCAAAAAGCTCGAGAGCCCTATCAAGATACTCCTTTCCGAGGGCAGCATAGATGCAGGTCTCCTCTTTGGTAGTCCATGCATTAAGGTCGCCACCAACCGATTCAAGTCGGTTTAAAACATGAAAGGCCCGTCTTTTCTTAGTTCCCTTAAATATGGTATGCTCAATAAAGTGAGCCATACCTTGCTCTTCAGCAGTCTCATCACGACTTCCTGCATTAATGTACAATGCAATATGAGCAACCTGAGAAGAAATGGGGTGCAGAATAACCTGAAGCCCATTTGATAATTGATAGTGAGAATATTGTCTCTGCATAAGTGGATGCAAAATTAACTAAATCCAATATCTGAGAAACATTGAATGAATAATTAAAAGATCACAGTGAAAGGCTGACAAACAAAGAGCTCCTGTTAATAGATCCAAAGCCCCAAATCCACCAGTCTTCCTACAACCTTACTAAAACCACTTAGGATGGCAAAACAGACCAAACCTATAGGTATTTCAACATATTTCAAACGTTGACGAAAGGATGAATTAACATTGGGAATAGCTCATGTCTTAAAAATATCCACGATATTTGTACAATAAAATCACACCGCATCACAAGGTGTCCTAATTTTTATCATTATGGATATTACACTAACTATAAACTTCCTTCGCAAGATTGAACTCTTCAAAGGGCTCGTCGAACCCGAGCTTGAGTCTGTTGCGCAAAACATTGAAATCAAACGCTATGCAAATGGCTCAATGCTATTTGCACAAGACAGTCCGCGTGAGAACATCTATCTTATCTTTGAAGGGGAAGTAGTACTTTACAAGAAGACCCCCTGGGGAAAAGAAGAGAGACTCGCTTTTTTCGGCCAATTTGATTTTCTGGGAGAAGGCAGCTTAAATGATGACGCTCCACACTCAACATCTGCCAAGACTGCAACCGACGCAACCATAATGTTGATTCATCGCAACTATTTTGCTAAGAATGGAAACATTGCTCTAAAGGTATTCTCAAATATCGCCAGAGTAATCTCACGTAGAATGCGTCATGCGAACAACCGTTTAGTAAACTCTGCCGCACAGTATGTATCTGGAAGAACCCGCTCAGAGCATGATCTATTAGGTGATCGTGAGGTTCCTTATGAAAACTATTATGGAGTTCAGACACTGCGCGCTCTTGAAAACTTCAACATCAGCGGAATAACACTGAACTTCTATCCAATGCTTATTGAAGCTTTGGCAATGGTAAAACTTGCAGCAGCGCATGCAAATCATGACTTAGGACTTATCTCAAAGCCTGTTCATGATGCGATTGTACAAGCTTGCGAAGAGATTATAAATGGCAAATATCACTACCATTTTGTAGTTGATATGATTCAAGGAGGGGCTGGCACCAGCACAAACATGAATGCCAATGAAGTGATAGCCAACCGCGCACTTGAGATTTTGGGTCATGACAAAGGAGAATATAACTACTGTCATCCCAATAACCATGTAAACCTATCGCAAAGCACAAACGACGCCTATCCAACCTCTGTTTGCATTGCGATGTACAACATGAATATTAAGCTTGTTGAGGTTCTCAACACCCTTATTGGCGGTTTCAAAGAGAAGGCAATTGAGTTTGCACATGTCATCAAAATGGGAAGAACTCAACTTCAGGATGCCGTTCCAATGACTCTGGGGCAAACTTTCGAGGCATATGCCGTGACACTCACAGAAGAGATTCAAAGACTCAATCAGAATGCACAACTCTTCTTAGAGGTGAACATGGGAGCTACAGCTATCGGAACCGGCATTTGCTCTGAACCCGAATACAGTGAGAAAGTTATAGACCACCTGAAACAGGTCACCGGTATCCCTATTGTATTAGCTGAGAACCTGGTTGAAGCGACCAGTGACACCGGCCATTTTGTAATGTATTCATCTGCCCTTAAGAGACTAGCGGTTAAGCTTTCAAAGATTAGCAACGATCTTCGCCTACTCTCCTCTGGCCCTCGTTGTGGTTTACATGAAATCAATCTGCCACCGATGCAGCCAGGTTCGTCAATTATGCCCGGCAAGGTTAATCCTGTAATTCCGGAGGTAGTTAATCAGATCGCCTTCCGGGTTATCGGAAACGACTTGACTGTGACCCTCGCTGCCGAAGCCGGCCAGCTAGAACTCAATGTGATGGAACCCGTTATCGTACACAGTCTATTCGAATCTATTGAGATGCTGAAAAACGGTATGGAGACCCTTCTTAGCCGTTGTATCACCGGCATCACAGCAAACGAGCAGACTTGCAGAAACTATGTTGAAAACAGCATAGGACTGGTTACTGCGCTTAACCCATATATTGGTTACGAGAACTCAACCAACGTAGCTAAAGAGGCACTTGAAACCGGCAGAAGCGTCTACGAACTGGTACTCGAGAAAAAACTTCTCTCAAAAGAGGAGCTAGAAGAGCTACTCAAACCAGAAAATATGATCAAACCGGTCAAGATCAAAAGGTAGTTGATATTGCTATATAGCTTGCATATACTTAAGCAAAAGAGACGGAAACCTAATTGTTCCGTCTCTTTTGTTTAATTCTTAGCAGATTCTACCTCAATGGATAATCCCCGTTTAAAACCCTATCTAACTTTCAAATCACAGCTCAGGTAACCGAATAAACATCAGACCGTCAAGACCTAAATCACAAAGAACCAAAAATTCGTTGTGCCGTTTGAAATAGTATTTGTAAGTCGGTCAGGAAAGAGCGTCGGTCAATATACTCAAGATTAATAGCAAGCTTAGCAGGCATTACCACTTCTATATATGTGGTTTCTGGGTCATTTGACCTGCTCAGTAACTCATTCTCATCAAAATAGGAAATAGAGGCAGGGTCAGTTATCCCGGGTTTTACTAAAAGTACCCGTTTCTGGTTTTCATTATACATATCGACATAACGTCTCACCTCAGGTCTGGGACCAACAAAACTCATATCATTTAAAAGAACATTAAATAGTTGAGGTAACTCATCAAGCTTATAACGTCTTAAATAGTAACCCACTTTAGTTACTCTTGGATCCCGGCCACCAACAGTGAGAAGGCCACCTTTCTCAGCCCCTACATGCATTGTCCGGAATTTAAAAATCCTAAAATCTTTATTACCTCTTCCAACCCTTACTTGTCTAAAGAAGGCACCTCCGTGAGACTCTCCCACGATTAAGACCATAATAACCACCAGAATAGGAGAGAGAACCAGAATCAGGAATAACGAAAAGAAAATATCAAAGAGTCGCTTTGCCATTAGTTATTCGATAAAGCTACATTATACGACTCTTTAACTACCTCAATGACCTTTTCAACCTGCTCATCAGTCAGATCATAATAAACAGGGAGGCTGATCTCCCGAATATAATTTCGATAAGCTATCGGATAATTACTCATTTGATAGCCCAACTTCTTGTAGAAAGACATCATTGGTAATGGTTTAAAGTGGACATTAACAGCCACTTCTCGCTTAAAAATCTCCTGAATGACAGCATCCCTGAAAGACTCATCTTCAATTGAGAGACGAAGCATAAACACATGGTATGATGAGATCTTCTCGTCTAATTCATAAACAGGGACAATAAAACGACTATCATTAGAGAAAGCTTCGGCATATCTATCAAAGATCTGTTTACGACGAACCAGCATATCCTGATCATAGCGTTTCAGTTCTATTAAGCCTATCGCAGCCTGTAGATCAGTCATATTGCATTTATAACCTGCTTCTACAATATCGTATTGCCAACCACCCACTTTTGTCTTTGCCAGAGCATCCTTGTTCTGCCCGTGTAACGATTTTGTATTAAGTATAGCGTATACTTTACCATTATCAAATGGATCAGGCAAGTTCAAACAGATCGCACCACCTTCTGCAGTAGTCAGGTTCTTAACAGCGTGAAAGCTATATACACTGATATCCGTAAGATTACCCACACTTTTACCCCAAAGGATACCCCCAATACTATGAGCGGCATCACTCAACACCAAGATACGGCCAAGGGCTGTTTGCTCAGCATTCCCCGGTACGAAATATCGCTTAATCTCAGGTTCATTAACTAAAGCATTTATGGCTAAATAGTCACATGGCAGACCGCCAATATCAACCGGCATAATCACCTTAGTTCGCGGAGTAATAGCCTTTCTGATAGCTTCTATTGAGATATTAAAATCATCCCCTGAATCAACCATTACAGGTTTGGCTCCACAGTGAACCACCACGTTAGCAGTAGCCGCATAGGTATAAGCAGGAAGAATAACCTCATCCCCCTCTTTAACACCATACCAACGCAACACTAACTCCAAACCTGCCGATGCACTACTGACACACAATGTCGAGGCATGTCCTCCATAGTTTGTCAACATCTTTTCAAACTCCTTAGTTCTTGGTCCAGTAGTAATCCAGCCGGAGAGTAGAGCACGTGAAACCTCATCTACTATCTCCTTATCTATGCGTGGGGGAGAGAAAGGGATCATTTTTGATTTATTTTGCGCAAATTTACAAGTTAAACAAGTTAACTGTGTGTATGCTCCTTAAAACTTATCCCAAAAAAGCAAGATGTGAGCAAAACACGTAATGTTAAAACTTATCTTGTTGAAGATTCCGTAACTTATATGCATTATCATACCCACCAATCAACAGACAGAAATGAATCGAAGAAAGTTTATTAGAGATAGTGCCTTATTGGCCGGTGCCACTTGGATTACCACATCAGCTTCGGCTACAATAGCAAAGATTTTAGACCCCACGTATCTTTCTAAACGACCACCTATTGGATCAAGAACCTTTACGAGCCCCGTCATCGAGGAGACTATAAAAACCATATCTGCAAGCATGAGTGATAAACACTTAGCCTGGCTCTTCGAGAACTGCTATCCAAACACCCTCGATACGACCGTAGAGCACGAAATAGTCAATGATCAGCCCGATACATTCATCATAACCGGCGATATTGATGCCATGTGGCTTCGAGATTCTACCGCTCAAGTGTGGCCCTATATGATCTTCACCAAACAAGACCCGGCGCTTGCAGAATTAATAAAGGGACTAATCCACAGACAGGCTCTCTGTATCTTAAAAGATCCCTACGCAAATGCATTTTATAAAGATCTATCCAAAAGATCTGAGTGGGAATCAGACAAGCCCTCACCCATCCCCGGTGTCCATGAAAGAAAATGGGAAATCGATTCTCTGTGCTATCCGGTAAGATTGGCATATCACTACTATAAAATGACAGGTGACAACAGCCCCTTCGACGACCACTTCAAAAGGGCAATGCAACAGATATATAACACATTCAAGACTGAACAGAGGATAGATGGAACTACACCCTACCGCCATAGCCGTGTTACCTCAAATCCAATTGACACACCTCCATTCTATGGACAAGGACAACCTGTCAAGTATACGGGTATGATTTGTTCAGCTTTCAGACCGAGTGATGACTCAACTATCTTTCCATATCTAATTCCTTCAAATCTCTTTGCGCTGGAGTCGCTAAAACAATTGGCTTTCCTCTCAAAAACAATTTATAACGATAAGGCTTTTGCTGATAAGTGCGAAACAATGGCTTCTGAAATAAAGGTAGGGGTTGAAGAGCATGGCATAATAGATTTAAAAGGATATGGAAAAATCTATGCTTATGAAGTAGATGGATTTGGGGGACGCCTTCTGATGGACGATGCCAATGTGCCTTCACTTATCTCTTTAAGCTATTTAGGCATACATAAACCAGAGGATGAACTGTACCAACGAACCAGAGAATTCGTTCTAAGCAATCGAAATCCTTGGTATCAAAAGGGCAGATTTGCTGAAGGTATGGGGAGCCCTCATACCGGAAGAGGCAGTATTTGGCCTATGGGTATAATCTTGAGAGGCCTTACTTCAACTGATGATCGCGAGATTAAGAATTGTCTTGAGATGCTCAAAAACACCCATGCTAACACTGGCTTCATACACGAAAGCTTCAATCCGGATAACCCTGAAAGCTATACCCGAAGTTGGTTTGCCTGGGCAAATACCCTATTTGGTGAGCTGATTGTGAAACTATGGAATGAGAGGCCCCATCTGTTAAAAAGTTAGGCTGAGAACCATCAACGATTAATATTAACCTCTTTTTCGACGGCTATTGTGGCTTTTAGATGAAACGCCTCTGTCAACTCCCGCTTTAGGCTCTCTGGGATTAGATTTTGAGGGAGGTCGTTTACCTCCGCCGTACAGTTTATCCAAAAGATCAGCCCTACCCGCCTGAATCAAACTCTTCTTGATATAGTCACGATTCTCAGGTAGGTACCAAAAGAACATCCGGCGTTGTGCATCCTTCTCTTCCAATGTCTTGGCGGTATACACAGGCTCCATGGTATAAGGATTAATGCCCGTATAATAAATCTCAGTAGCGAGGGTCATGGGAGTAGGAGTAAAATCTTGCACCTGTTCAAGTTTATAACCCATGCCTTTCGTTTCAATAGCCAAAGCAGCCATATCAGCAATAGTAGAAGCAGGATGAGAGCTAATAAAATAGGGGATCACTTGTTGATTAATCCCATTCTTTAAAGCGATAGCAGAGGCCTTATTCTTAAACTCCTTGAACATGGCAAAACCTGGCTTTCTCATAAGCTTTAGGACATCATTAGAAGCATGTTCAGGTGCAACCTTTAACCTTCCGGAGATATGCCTTGTAACCACCTGATTCAGGTAGGTGTTACACCCATTCTTCCGCTGCATATCAGGAGTTTGTCCTAGTAAGAGATCGTAACGAATACCTGATCCAATATAGACTTTCTTGATTCCCTCAACCGCCTCAGCGCGTTTCAACAGATTGACCATAGGCAAGTGATTGGCATCAAGATTTGGGCAGATAACAGGGTAAATACAACTAGGTTTCTTACACTTTACACAGATCTTTTGATCAACCCCCTTCATCTTATACATATTGGCCGAGGGGCCACCCAGATCGGTAATAATGCCATCAAAACCAGGAACCTTTGTTATCTCATTTAACTCCCGCAAAACAGACTCTTCGGAACGTGAGACCACAAACTTCCCTTGATGAGCACTGATGGTACAAAATGCACAACCGCCAAAACAGCCCCGATGCGTATTAACACTATTCCTGATCATTCTCCATGCCGGAACCTCGCCCCTCTTCTTATACTTTGGATGCGGAAGTCGGGTATAAGGAAGATCGTAGGTTTTATCAATCTCCTCCGTAGTTTGAGTTGAATAAGGAGGATTAACAACAACTAACCCCTTGCCGATAGGCTGAAGAATTCTATCAGCAACCATCCGGTTACTTTGCTCCTCGATAATCCTGAAATTCTTAGCCTGAGCTCTCTTCTCCTTTAAGCAGATCTCATGAGAGATTAACTCGACATCATTCCAACCCTCCTGGCTGCTATAAACACCTCTGTCAGCAAGGAGGTAGGCTGTCTGCGAGAGATTCCTTATTTTCTCAAAAGGAACCCCCTGGTCAAGTAGTCTGAGCAGCTCCCGTACTGGTTGCTCACCCATTCCATATATTAACAGATCAGCTTTAGAGGAGACGATAATAGAAGGCTTTAGATTATCACTCCAATAATCATAATGGGTAAAACGTCTCAAAGAACCCTCAATACCTCCAAGTACGACGGGTACATCAGGATAGAGCTGTTTTAGGATAGAGCAATAAGTGTCGGCGGCATAATCGGGGCGAAAGCCTGCTTTCCCGCCTGGGGTATAGGCATCATCTGACCGTCGGCGACGAGCAGCGGTATAATGATTCACCATAGAGTCCATGCAGCCGGTTGAGACACCAAAGAATAGGCGAGGCTTACCTAACTTCTTAAAATCACGTAGGTCATCTCTCCAATTGGGCTGAGCTATGATCGCAACACTAAACCCAGCACTCTCAATCACTCGTCCGATGACAGCAGCACCAAAAGACGGGTGATCAACATAGGCATCACCAGATATAAGGATAACGTCAACCTGATCCCAGCCCCTCTTCTCAACCTCTTCACGAGTCGTAGGTAACCAATCAGTTATCGGTCTTTCAAGTTCTATCATAGGTTAGAGTAGTATCAATTATTTCACAAGCCAATAGCCAGCCCAGACCGCAAGCAGACCCAAGATAAGACTACCAATTGCATATATTAGAAAGCCAAAGTAATCTCCATCTCTAAGCAATATCAAGTTCTCAAGCGAGAAGGTACTAAAAGTGGTAAATCCCCCACAAAATCCCACCGTAAGAAACATACGCCAATCGTGCATCACGAGGTATCCACGTTCGGCAAGACCAAACAGAAGGCCAATCAGCAGTGAACCTACAACATTAATTCCAAAAGTAGCAAAGGGAAATGCCATTACAAGCCAACGCGTCAGAAAGAAGGAGATCAGATATCTGGACATTGAGCCTAATGCCCCACCCAGTCCGATAGAAATTAGAGTTTTAAGCATAAAAAGATAAAATACGGCGTAAAGGTAACACCCTTACGCCGTATTAAGTCAATTAATGACGATTAAAGCCTTAAAGCAATTCATTTGCCAGATTAGCAAGAGCCGATCTTTCACCCTTTTCCAATCTTACATGGGCACACATAGGGTTATCCTTAAGTCGATCAATAAGGTGAGACAATCCATTAGATTTAGAATCCAGATAGGGAGTATCAATCTGGAAGATATCACCTGTAAAGATGATCTTTGTCCCCTCTCCGGCTCGGGTAATAATGGTCTTCACCTCATGCGGAGTAAGATTCTGAGCCTCGTCGACAATAAAGATGATATTGCTAAGACTTCTTCCTCTGATAAAAGCCAATGGAGCAATAACGATCTTCTCCTCCTTCATCATCTCGTCAAACTGATGATACTCTTTATCCCTCTCATTATATTGATTCTTTATAAACTTGAGATTATCATATAATGGCTCCATGTAGGGATTAATCTTCTCTGAAGCATCGCCCGGGAGGAAGCCCAGATCCTTATTACTCAGAGGTACGATAGGTCTGGCAAGATAGATCTGCTTAAAGTTACGGCGTTGATCTAAAGCACCAGCCAATGCGAGAAGGGTCTTCCCTGTGCCTGCGACACCCATCAGGCTAACAAGTTTGACCTCGGGATTTTGGATAGCGTGTAGAGCAAACACCTGTTCGGCGTTACGAGGGGAGATACGTTGAACGGTACGTTTCTCGATCTGAGTAACATAACCAGTTGCCGCACTATAGTAAGCCAGAGCTGAAGACTTTGCGCTATTCAGAATAAAATAGTGATTTCCAGTGGGTGGCTCAATGGGCAGGTCTGAGATATCACAACCGCCATTGGCATAGATCTTATCAATAACATCAGACGAGAGATTTTCAATTAAGCTCTTGCCCGTATAGAGTTGGCTCAAGTCTTTGATCTTTCCCGTCTCAAAATCCTCTGCTGCAAGATTGAGAGCCTTCGCCTTTATCCTGAGGTTAATATCCTTAGAGACAACCACAACTTTGCGCTCAGGATTTTCCAACTTAAGCTTAAGGGCAGCACTCAGAATCCGATGGTCATTCTTAAAGCCACCAAACACCTTTTGGATATCGTAGTTAGCATCCTCATCAATGACCACCTTGAAGGAGCCACCCAACGAATTATCAAGAGGCATCCAGTCGGTTAGCGACTTATTATTACTAAGAGTATCAAGTATCCTAATAAACTCGCGGGCCTCGAAGTTTTTATTCTCGTTTCCTTTTTTAAAGTTATCAAGTTCCTCAAGGACAGTGATAGGAATTGCGATGTCGTTATCTTCAAAACTATTGATAGCATTATGATTATAGAGGATAACGGAGGTATCAAGGACAAAGATCTTTCGGACAGTGGATTTAGGCTTAGTTTTCCGAGCTGCTTCAGTTTTGGGGGTCTTTGCTGTTTTACTTTGTGCACTCATGATCTTTGAATTTAAGAAGTTAAAGAATATGAATGGATACAACGGTATACTAACGAGTAATGATTATTAAAACAGTACTTCAAGTTAGTAATGGTAGCTGTATATCTTAAAAACTTCAATTTACATTAAATGTTTTGCAAACATGGTTAAAGCACGGTTAAAATTGGCGTTTAGGCTTATATTTGTGTAACCTTCATAAGAAAAGCAGCAGATATGGCAACAATTCAATTGATCATCTTCTACGTGGGTATTGTATTATGGACGATTCTCTTTATTCAAATCTTTTATCTGGCAGTCTTAGCCATTGCAGGGAGGCTTATTCCTTCTGAGAAATTCCCTCAATCGGGCAAGTTGAGGCGCATGGTAGTGCTTATTCCGGCCTACAAAGAGGACGGAGTCATTGTTGAGGTTGCATCAAATGCCCTTCACCAGGATTATCCCAGAGATCAATATGATGTGGTTGTGATTGCCGATTCCTTGAGACAGGAGACAGTAAGCAAACTGCAATCTATCCCGGTTAAAGTGGTGGAGGTAAAGTTTGAGAAGAGCACCAAATCGAAGGCATTGAATGCCGCCATGAGTGCACTTCCCGAGAACTATGACTGCGCAGTTATACTAGATGCAGATAATTTAATGGAGAGTAATCTGCTTCATAAAATTAACGATGCATTTGACGCCGGATATCAGATAGTACAGGGTCATAGAGTTGCAAGAAACCTTAATACACCGGTGGCTATACTTGACGCCGTAAGCGAGGAGATTAACAATCACATCTTCAGGGAGGGGAACAGAGCTGTTGGGCTTAGTTGCTCTTTGATTGGTTCAGGGATGGCCTTTAGTTACACGATGTTCAAAGAGGTAATGTTAAACATTAAGGCTGTCGGTGGATTTGACAAAGAGCTTGAACTATACTTTACACGTGAAGGGATTAAGACAGCTTGGTTACCATTGGGTTTTGTATATGACGAGAAGGTACAGAACTATGAATCATTAGGCAATCAGCGTCGTAGATGGCTTTCGGCTCAGTTTATCTACTTTGGACAACATATAGGCCCGGCGATAAACATGCTTTTCACCAAGGGTAACTTCGACTATTTCTTTCGTACATGGCAACAGATTCAGCTTCCGAGGGTACTGCTTCTTGGGTTAGTAACACTATTAACAGCTATATTCCTGGTTATACAGCCTTTCGGTATATCCCAATATTGGTTATTTCTGTGGGGGCTATTAATATTCACATTAGGGATAAGCATGCCGGTATACCTTTTGAACACCAAGTTACTACATGCTGTATTATATCTCCCGGCAGGTATTTGGAAGATGTTCTTATCGTTGATAAAGATAAAGGGAGCGAACAAAACCTTTATCCATACCACGCATACCGGAGGTGATCATAGTACGGGTAAAAAGCGATAAAGGGGCAAATAATTGGAGAAAGGTTGTATTTTTGCAGCTTTAATGGCCCCGTAGTTCAATGGATAGAATATCAGATTCCGGTTCTGCAGGTTGGGGGTTCGAGTCCCTCCGGGGTCACTGAAAAGCTAAAAAGCCTCGTAATATAAATATTACGGGGCTTTTGTGTTCTCAAGCTAAAATTACAATCTTTTTTAGAAGGATAGTCATTAAAATACACCAACTTAAGATTTCAAATCCATTAAGATCAATTTTGAAAAATTTGAAGTTGAACCACCTTACCTATCCTCAAATATGAGAAATATTCTCAAATACAACGATTACCTGAATCACTTTTTGTATATTTGAGAAATATTCTCAAATATACAAAAAACATGTTACTCGAATTCTCAGTAGAAAATTTTCTTTCATTTAAAACAAAAACGACGTTAAATCTCGCTGCAACCTCAATTAAGGAGCATACTGATAGCAATATAATTTCGACCGAACGATTTAACTTATTAAAAGGGGCTATAATCTATGGTGCAAATGCAAGTGGTAAAAGCAATCTTATTCGCGCAATGTCCACGATGCGACGACTTGTGTTACAATCTTTCGATCAAACATCAACAGATGAATTAAGTATAATTCCCTTTTTATTGAACACAGAAACAGAAAAGGCTCCATCATTTTTCGAAGTCATATTTATCATTGACAAGGTTCGCTATCGATATGGCTTCAAAGTAAGTAACAAACAAGTTTATGCAGAATGGCTGTTTGAAGCACCCAAAAATACTGAAAAGCCATTATTTCTAAGGGAATATGATGGTATTGAAGTGATGAAAAATTTCCCTGAAGGTAAAGATCTGGAAGAACGAACAAGAGATAACGCACTGTTTCTTACCGTTACAGATCAGTTTAATGGAAAAACGGCAAGAAAAATCATGCAATGGTTTAATAATTTCATTACCATTTCCGGACTTACACATGAAGGATACAAAGGTGTTACATTCAATATGCTGGAAAATAAGCAAACCAGTCCTAAATTGCTTAACTTTTATAAAAAACTGGATATGGGATTTGATGACATATCCATTAATAAAAAGCCTTTTGATCCAAAAGAACTTCCAAAAGATATGCCGGATGGATTTTTTAAGCAATTAATAACTGATTTAGAAGGGGCATTAAAAATTGATATTAAGACCATACATAGAAAATATAACAACGAGAATAGAATTATTGGTCATGTAGAATTTGACATGCGAAACCAGGAGTCTTCCGGCACCAACAAAATCTTTAATATTTCAGGGCCTGTATTTGATGTCCTTAATGATGGAGGTGTATTGATAATTGATGAGTTAGATGCCAGTTTACATCCGCTATTAACTCTGGCTGTTACCCGACTCTTTAATTCTACGCAATTTAACCCCAATAATGCCCAGCTCATTTTTGCCACCCACGATACTAATTTATTGCATTATGGCAACTACCGCAGGGATCAAGTCTACTTTATTGAAAAGGATCAGTTTGGTGCTTCCAATATGTACTCCTTGGTAGAATATAAAGAAGAAGGAAAAACGATCCGTAAAGACCGTTCATTCGAAAAAGATTACATAGAAGGGCGCTATGGTGCAATTCCGTTTATTGGTAACCTCTCAGATATTATAACGGAATGGCACGAAAAATAAAGATCCCCAACGAACGACTTAAGCAGTTTGCGAGAGAAGAGCAAAAGCGAAAGAAAAATATTCGCATCAAGCGTAAATACTACCTCATAGTGTGTGAAGGTGCAGCTACAGAGCCTAACTATTTTGAAGGATTAAAACAAGATTTGCCCAAAGGGATACTTACCTCTTATCAAATTGATATTGAAGGAACAGGCATGAACACGCAATCATTATTAAATGAGGCATTACGACTAAAGTCTGAATACGAAAAAAATCAAGGTCGGGCCATTGACAGATTATGGGTAGTTTTTGATCGAGATAGTTTTTCTTCAAACAACTTTAACAGTGCCATCCAACAATGTAGAGAGAATAAACCTGAAATTGGTTGTGCCTGGAGCAACGAAGCATTTGAATTATGGTATTTACTGCACTTTCAATACTATGAAAATGCAATGTCTCGAAAGGATTTTAAGGAATTGATTGAAAATAACCTAAAACCTATTTTAGGAGAGCAATTTCGCTATGAAAAAAACAGCGAACAGATGTATGCACTGGTAAAAGAGCATGGCAACCAAGAAGGTGCCATCCGAAACGGGAAACGCTTGGCAGAACTATATGGAAAACGTCAAGATTATGCCAATCATAATCCTTGCACGATGATATGGATGTTGGTAGAGGAATTAATGGAATTGAAGTAATTAGTTTATCCCAGATTATGCAGTGGATAATTCTAACTGAGATTTATATTTTTATTTTTTGAGTAAGTCATCCAAACCAATTCAGCCGACAAGTTACTCGTTGTCACGAATGCAGAATAACGATAACGCAAGTAATCCTCCTCACGGTTAAATAACATTTTCCTATCACGCATGGCTAATATTGTATTCGTAGGATAGCAGCCCGTTCTCTTTTTTAATGATTATAATAAAACGCTAAGGTATAAATTTTGAGTTACTTACCTCGTCAAAACAGAATCCACTCCATAGTCCATGTTTAAGGAAGAAAAACAAAAAGGTATCAATACCTAACAATTTTTGTCATATACTTATAGAAAAGAATCACGCTCTTTAAAATCTAGGAGAGCATATATGGTCTTAGTACCTCTTCCAGAAGTTCCTTTGCTACAGGTTTACTAATATATTCATTACAACCGGCATTAAGGCACTTTTCGCGATCCCCGGAAACAGCGAATCCTGTTTGTGCTACAATAAAGACCCGTTTATTAAAGGATCTGATCAGACGGGTAGCCTCAAGACCATCCATTTGTGGCATTTTTATATCCATAAGGATGACCATGATTGAACGATCCTCCTCGACCAGCCGAACTACATCAACCCCAGAACGAGCCCTAAGTACCTCAAAACCCCATCGTTTGAGCAGTATCTTAAGGTAGTTAAAACTATCGTCATCATCTTCAGCAATGAGCACTTTTGGACCAATCAGGGAACTTCGTGATCCAAAAGAATTGGATACCGAATTTTGAACCATAGATGTCCGTCTTAGCGGAATAGAGAACCTAAAAATACTTCCTTCACCTATTTGTGATTCAACCCAAATTCTCCCGTGAAGCAGATCAACCAATCCTTTACAGAGGGAAAGACCCAATCCGGCACCTTCAAAACCTCGGCTATAGGTGGTATCCACCTGATAAAATCTATCGAAGACCTTATCTTGTAACTCTTTGGGGATTCCTCTTCCGGTATCTTTTACAAAGAATTCAACGTCATCACCCTTAAAAACAAATCCTGTTTCAATATAACCATGATCGGTAAACTTCAGGGCATTATTAATAAGATTGGTTAAGATCTGATGTAATTTAACTGAATCAGAGAGGATACTTTCATCATAGTGAGATTCAGCGACAGAGATACGAAGTTCTATTCCTTGTCTTTGGGCACGAATAAGAAACTGATTCATAACATCATCAAGCAATTGATAAGGAACCATTGGTTTTAGGCTGACCTTAACCGTACCTGACTCAATTTTACTAACATCAATAATATTATTGATTAGTTCAAGCAATCGTGACCCGCTCTTGCTTATAATAGAAGCGTACCCGACAACCTCATTATTCGAGAGATTTCCTTCTCCAAGGAGATCGGCAAAGCCAAGAATACCATTGAGAGGAGTTCTAATCTCATGGCTCATATTTGCTAAAAATGCCGACTTCAATCGATCACTCTCTTGAGCAAGCTCTTTGGCCTTTATCAGCTCCTCCACCATATGCTTCTTTTCGGTGATATCCTCTTTGATAGCAACATAGTGCGCTATCTCACCTTTATCATTTAGAACAGGAGAGATACTTACACTCTCCCAGTAGATTGATCCCAACTTTGTTTTATTTTCAAGTTCACCGGACCATTGTCTGCCATTTGAGATCTCTCTCCAAAGCTCTTGATATACATAATCAGGTTGACTACCTGACTTGAGGATTCTAGGGTTCTGACCAACCGCCTCTTCCAGTGTGTAACCTGCTACCTCTGTGAATTTAGGGTTAACATATTCAATAGCTCCATGATGATCGGTAATAACAACAGAAACACTACTCTGCTCTATTGACTTGATCAAGAGCTTTATCTGTTGTTCATCCTCTTTTCTTTTCACAGCAACACCTATTTGGTTGCCAACAAAGAGCATTAGTTCGAGGTCGATATCTGCATAGGCATTATCAGTCTGATAGTTCTGAAGCACGAATGCACCAAAAGGAACACCCTCCTTTCTTAAAGGGATACCGAACCAACTCTTAAGCTGCTCCCCTGAATAATTGATTTTACCTGATTCAATTAACCCCGAAATCTCAATTTGATTTAATTGTACTGGCGCATTTCTTTTAATTACAAGTTCTGTGAAGGTATTTGCGGCTAACCATCTATCTGTTTTATCATATTGATCAGCAAAGACAGGCGATTCAAAGACTCCATGATCGGCATCATAGAGTGCAACATAAAAGTTAGTCATATCAACAAAAGAGGAGAGTTCATGACAAACAAAATGAATAAAATCTGTCAATGATTCACTTTCAGCCATAGCTAATCCGATACGCTGATGTAACCGTTGCTTCTTCTCCATTAACTTGCGTTCGGTGATTTCACGCGCAGCACCCACAGTTCCAATAACTACTCCCTGTGTATTACGTAATGGAGATTTATCAACCTCAAGCCATAGTTCCTTACCATTAAGCCTCTGCCCTTCTTCAAATCTCATTGATTCACCAGTTTCTAAAACGATGCGATCAGTTCTTATGCAGCGATCAGCAAAAGATGCCCCATCTGTCTCATCTACAATCAGCATTGAAGGAAAAGCTGAGTCATCCTTACCAATAGGCTCATTTACATTTGAAGCCCCTAGTAACCTTTCGCAAATAGCTTTATTGACAAACATAAACTTTCCACCAACATCCTTTGCCCAGATCATATCCATCATATTATCGGCCATGTTCCTGAAAAGCTCCTGAAGTCCTTTGTAACGCTCTTCGCTCTCTTTAAGAGACCCTGTAGCTTCAACCTCACGGGTAACATCCCTGACAATAGATAACACCGTATCTCCCCCTACATAGACAACCCGAGCTTCATAATGGTACTCTACCCCATTTTGGTTCAGTGAATAGGAGAAATTAACAACATCATGTGTCTCAATACATCTATTCACATGACCCATAACCATCTCTGAGAATTGCTGAGAGAATATCTCACTTAGACCCTTCCCTGCAAAATTGCCGATAGAAAGGCTTAGTCTATTTGCCGGTTCTGTAATGACATCAATGAAAGTGCCTTTACTATCAATTATAAAAAGTAAATCAGGAATCGCCTTAAGAATAGCCTCCATTTTGGTACGGCTCTCCTCAAGCAATCGTTCACTTTTAACTCTCTCAGTGATATCACGGGTCACCCCCTGAAAAAACCTAAAACTACCATTTTGATCATAAATAGCCGTTATATTAATCTCCGTCCATACCACTCCTCCATTCTTATGGAACTGCTCTAATCGTAAGAGAACAGGCTCAGGACGCACACCACTAAGTATTATTTGATAATATTCTTGCAATAGGTTCTTAGCTAAAGTAGCTGACTCAGGTGTTAAACTTTCATCAAGTGTTTCAAGCATATTCTCTTCAGGAGTAATTCCACGAAGTTGATATACCGAAGGGCTGATATAATGATACTTCCCTGAGAGATCCATTGTCCAAATGACATCACGGGCATTATCAGCAAGCAGTTTATATTTTGACTCGCTCTCCTTTGAGACGATCTCAGCCTTCCGTTGTTCACTGATGTCACGCATCATTGCCAAAACCTCATTTTCTCCGCATTTCACAAAACGGGTCTCAAAGGTTTTAGCTTCAGGCAATTCTGGCAACTCCAAAGTCGAGAAGACTGCAACACCAGAGTTAAGCACACTATCAATATTTCGAACAAAAAGATCTGACACATCATTTGGGAAGAGGGATGAGAGATGGTAAACCTTCCCCGCCTCATCCTTATAAGATTCTAATGAAAAATCCTTTAGACCAGGCCTATTCAAAACAAAACCCTCCCGATCAAACAAATACATATCGTCAGGAATTGCTTCAAGTAGCGCCCTATTTCTTTCAAGTGTCGTCTTAAGCGATTGCTCCCTCATTAATCGGTCTTCCTCAATACCAACTGCATAAGAAATAAGAACCAGAAAATCACTATCCTGTTTGGGAAGAGTCAGGTTCTCGTGGTAATATAGGCACACTGTACCAAGCGTTTTCCCAGCAATTTTTACCACTACTCCCAGGTAAGTTTGATAACCAAAAAGTGCAATATTTGATTCTGGCTTATTAAAAATAGAATGTTGTAAATCATTTATCTCAACCGGTTTACCATGAACATCATTAACAGCTAATGAGCAGATTGTCTCCTCCAGAATACCACTTCTGATAAAACGCTCAGGAAGCCTCCAGTCAGCGGCTACCGCAATCTCACCATTGATACTAATCCGATTAAAGACTGCTACCGCACCATTTAATGTTTCACCACATAGCCTGAGAAGTTCTCTCACATTTGATTGTGTATCATTCCCAAAGGCTAATAAACAGTCATTAAGTTTTTCAACTCTTGAAAAGTATTTAACTCTATCTGTTACATCAATATTAAACCCAGCAATTCCTTCCGCAGTTTCACCATTCATTATGGGAAAAGCAATCTGCTGATAGGTGCGTAACTCATTATTAATGATAAACTTTGTCTCCTCATTGATTACCTGACCAGCTAAAATCCTCCTATTATTGGCCTCCCAAATCCTGATGGTCTCTTCTGGAATAGATTTATCAGCAACGAAATACTTACCTACTATAGAACCAAAATGATCAATCGCCTTCTGATTCTCATAGATACCCTTTCCATTAATATCACGTACCCATACATCAAAAGGAGCATTGTTTATTAGCGACTTCAACAGAGCCTCTCTCTGAATCAAATCCTCTTCCATCTGTTTTCTTTGAGTGATCTCTTGTAAACTTCCAACAATCATTATCGGATCACCACCTGTATCTCTTACCAAAGTATAACGACCTAACAACCAACAGTACGAACCATTAAGATGTCGAAAACGAAATTCACGCTCTAAAATTTCTTGACGCTCATCTGCCAATAATAGATCCTCTCTAAAAGTAAATAGGGGCCCTCTATCATCTGGATGAAAAAGTAAAAAATGATCTTCATGACTAGATTCATAGAAGTATTTAACGTCATAACCAAGAATTCTGGTCAAACTAGGACTAATATACTCGACGAGACCCGTCTGGAATGCCTGCCTATAAAAAACATCATTTGACCTATCAAGAAATTGTTCAAAGTTAACTTCAATCTCACGGGAAGCCTCTTCCTCCCTTACAGCTGCGGTAATATTCTCTAAAACTCCAACCCCTCCAATAATATCCCCATTCTTTGAATGCAACCCCAAAAAGACCCCCTTTACAGGGAGAGAGTTAGACCCTGTTAATGAATGGTAAATTCCTTCATAATAGCCTGGTCTACCTTCCAAAGATTTCTCTATTGCCTCAAGAATTCCCTGATCAACAATACGCTCAAACATATTCATTGACCTTAGATTATCCTTCAGAGATCCAACTCCTAATTCAAACAAAGGATTTACATCTATGATGGTTCCCTCTTTATCATAAAGAACAGCACCATAGGGTAACTGATGAAAAACCTCTTGAAACATGAAATGCAAATTGGAAAAATCATTGGCTATGTTTTTGCCAATATCCGTTTGAGAAATATCGTCAAAACTGCATGTATCTTCGACACGATGTACCTCAATGGCTAACGTATCTCTATCTAAAGGCCAACACGCCCATTCTACCACTTTTTCAGGACTTATACTAGTCTTACCCTTTACCCTATCAAATACAGAATCTAACCCGCTGGTATTGAACCTAGAATATGTATCAGAGATTGAATCAGTAATTGATGACAACAGGACCCGGATCAAATGGGTTTCCTCTACAGCAGAAGACCTAATCTCAATTAATGATTCATTGACATCAAATAATGACTCAAAAGCGCTATTCCCTTCTAAATATCCACCTATAAAAAAGCCAGTATCATCATTCTTAACAGTAAAACATGCATAGCCAACTTCAACAGAATCAATAAGTCTACTAAGGTGTCCTTTCATAAGTTCGTAATTGTTGATAACCTAAAAAAAATTCCAATCAAGAGATTTACCGAGCAGTTATATCTGCCCACCATCCAGGCAGAAAAGTTTCTGCAATATTAACCTATTATAGATATTTATCATACTTCTTTCCAAAAGAGTTAGACTTGATTATCCAGACTCTAAGGATACACTTATGTTAAATGGAAGCAGAACATAAAAAGTTCACCTAAAATCTCATTACACACAAAAAAGTGGTAAGTATCAATAACCTGCCCCTCCTGACTTCGACACTCTCATTGACCATGTTTTATATCACACTAATAAACAATGATCTTAAAATACAAGAACACTCTTTTGATTGTCCCAGAGTAAAATCAACTATTGTTAGTCCACAAGCCGGCAAGTAGCCGTTAGCTAGTAGCTAATCTTTGAATCTTGAATCTCTCCTGCCAGTCACAAATACTCATGTTCCAATTCTATAATAATCAGCATCTTTAAAGAATATCTCTTATGTCTTTAATCTCAACATCTCCTCAACATCTCCTCAACATCTTCTCAACATCTCCTCAATATCCCCTCTATATCCTCTACCTATATAGTTCCTATCTTACACGAGTTTATAGGGAGAGGATAGGGAGAGGCATAAGAGGAGAACAGGAGGGGAATAGCAGAAGAAGACAAGAGGAACTGGAATACAGTGGTTTCGACTTCGCTCAACCACCGGGTCGCTACCTGAGCGGAGTCGAAGGCTTCGCTCAACCACCGGGTCGCTACCTGAGCGGAGTCGAAGGCTTCGCTCAACCA
>JAJTBW010000257.1 GCA_021286705.1 Sphingobacteriia bacterium | reverse complement strand
ACAAAAATCTCTTCTTTTACCAGATTATTTGATGAAGTGTTTTGGCCTTTTATTTTGGATGTCCCTGTGTCGAAGTCAGGAGGGATAATAATTGTAATTTCACTACATTTAATTCGTCTAAAAGGCAAGAACTAAAATATTTATAAGAGCGAAACAGAAGAACCCGGCTCTTTGCAAATAAATAACCTCAAATTCTTATCACACAAACCATGAAAACAAAACTGACATCTCTTCTAATCTTTTTAGCCTTGACAATTGCCTTTAGCTGTAGTAAAGATTCTGATGACTACAGAGAAGACTATACAGGCAGCTGGAGCTTTAACATCTTAACAACGAAGGTCAATATTGACTCAATAGGCCAAATGGAGTTTGACACCCTTAAATATGAAGGTAAAATAACTAAAGGAAATGCCGATAATGAGATTACTATTCAATACACTGGCAACCATAAGATAACACTTATCATTGATGAATCAGGATCCTTATCTGGTTTTCCAACACAATATTGCAATGGTGCATTTGAAAGTAAAGATAAGATGCATCTCTATTTAAGATGGGGTGGATTGGGTGGATTTGAAGCACACGAGATTGAAGGCATAAAGATAAATCTCTAAATTTGCGGCAACCTTACCAATTACATTTAAATGGAACTACATTTCGAACCATTCAGACAAAACACCATAGGACACCACATGATGTTCAAGACGCCCTATGGTACTAAACAGTTGATTTATGCTGACTGGATCGCTAGTGGTAGACTGTACAAACCAATAGAGAAACAAATCTCAGACGTTTTTGGCCCCTGGGTAGCTAACACCCACACTGAGACCTCAGAAACCGGAACAATGATGACTAAAGCCTATCATCTGGCTCATAAACTCATCAAAGAACACTGTAATGCCGGTCCCGACGATGTTATTATAACCGCCGGAAATGGAATGACCGGCGTAGTAAACAAACTTCAACGCATCTTAGGCCTCAAATTCTGCGGTAAACTCTTCAACAGTACCTGCCTTAGCGAAACAGAACGCCCCGTAGTGTTTATCACTCACATGGAGCACCACTCAAACCAAACTTCATGGCTTGAGACTCTTGCAGAAGTAGTATTAGTGGGTCATACCCCCGATCTGCTCGTCGATCTTAACGACCTGGAAGAAAAATTAGTTCAATACAAAGACCGAAGACTTAAAATCGGGTCATTCACCGCTTGCAGTAATGTCACCGGCATCATCCCCCCTTACCATAAAATGGCTAAGATAATGCATGAACATGGGGGCCTCTGTTTTGTCGATTTTGCTGCGTCTGCCCCCTATGTCAAGATTGATATGCACCCAACTGACCCCATGGAGAAACTGGATGCTATCTTCTTCTCTCCCCATAAATTCCTCGGCGGACCAGGCACTTCTGGCGTGATGATCTTCGATAAACATCTTTATCATAACCCTGTACCCGACCAACCAGGCGGGGGTACTGTTGACTGGACTAACCCCTGGGGACAACATAAATACATCGATGATATTGAGGCTCGTGAAGATGGGGGTACTCCCGGATTCCTTCAGGCCATCAGAACAGCCTTAGCCTTCGATCTGAAAGATCAGATGGGCATCGAAAACATCCATGCAAGAGAAAAACAGCTGGTTAAAAAAGCTTTCGCCCTCTTCAGAACGATCCCCGGGGTGCATATCCTCGCTGATAATATTGAAGAACGACTGGGTATCTTCTCATTCTATATAGAGAAAGTGCATTATAACCTGGCAGTTAAGATGCTCAACGACTTCTACGGCATCCAGGTCAGAGGCGGTTGCGCTTGCGCCGGAACCTATGGCCATATTCTTCTAGATGTATCGTATGAGAAATCGAGACAGATCACCGAGAAGATCAACTTTGGCGACCTGAGTGAAAAACCAGGATGGATCAGATTATCTTTACATCCTACCATGACTGATGAGGAGCTGGAACTCGCCGCCCATGGGGTTCGTGAGATTGCCCTCAATTACAATAGGATGTCGGAAGAGTACATCTACTTTCCACGAAAAAATGAGTTTGCTCACAAATCAGAAACCATTGACAAAACAGAAATTGTCAAGCCCTGGTTTACGCTCCCACGCTAGAAATCAACCTATTGAACTTAAAAAAGGAGGATATAAGTCCTCCTTTTTTGTTTTTCGCCAAAGCGCTAATTTTCTTAATTTTGTACATAACTAAAGAAGAAACGGGATGGCTATACAGGTCAACACATTAAAGAAACAAGCTGAGACTCCGGAACCTGAAAAACCGGTTGAAGAGAAAAGCTCTCCCAAGAAGAGAAAAGAGAGTAGTACCCCCGGAAAGGAAAAAGAGAAAACTACAAAAGAGAAAGATCCTGTAAAGGAGGAGCGGAAAAGACGGGTGATTGGTTACTCGCTTCTGGTTTTAAGTACTTATGTCATCCTCGCTCAAATCAGCTATATCTTCACATGGGATGCCGACTATAGTCAGATAAGCTCGGTTGGCCTTTGGGAGATTATCAATGGACAGACACCCATGAAGAACATCATGGGTTCAGTTGGTGCCGCAATAGCTCATCTTCTGATTTACCGTGGATTTGGAATCTCTTCTATCTTAATCACCGTTGCGATCTTCGTTGTTAGCCTGCGATTTACCTTTAAGTCAATCCAGTGGAAGCTTAATAAGTTCTTTAGGTGGTCAACCTATCTGCTGGTATGGTCATCTATCACTTTCGGCATGGTTACCACAAATGCAGTTGACAACTGGAGCGTCTTGGGTGGCAATTTTGGAAGAGTCTTTAGCGATTACCTAGAAACTATCATAGGTCTGCCTGGAGAAGCCATGCTATTGCTCCTACTCCTTGCCGCATTTACCACTATTACATGGAATATCCCTTACCGATGGATTAAGCCTCTCTGGGAGCAATACAAAAACAAAGCTGAAAGAGATAGACTGGAAGCTGAGAATAATCAAATCAGAGTGGCTGAACAGGAGGGTGCTTATAACCCTGAAGAGTATGCCGTTAAAGATGAGGATGAGGACTATGAAGAGGGCGAGATAAAGTTCTATAAACGTTCCGGCGAATCTGATTCTGAGCCAAAGGTCAATCGCATGAACCCCGCTTCAAACGTTAACCAGAAGAGTGAACCTGTAAATGATTTAGATAATGAAATAGAACTTGAGGTTAATACTTCCGGCTACAATTCCGGTAACAGTTCAAAACAACCAGCCTCATCAGGCGACACCGATTTGGAGATAGTTAACCCCGGTTCTACAAACCAGAATAATCAATCGCTTTCATCATCTAATAATGAGGCCAATTTAGGCTCATCAGAACTAACAATTTCTGAAAATGATGATGCAGCTTTGTCTGAGTTACACCATACTATTGATGAGCCTTATGATCCTACACTCGACCTCCCTCAATACCAGTTACCAGCCACAGAACTACTTATGGACTATGGCTCTGAAGAGGTTGAGGTGCAAAAGGATGAGCTTGAAGCCAACAAAAAGAGAATTGTTGAGACTCTTGGCAACTATCAGATCACTATACAGAAGATCAAAGCGACAATTGGCCCCACAGTTACGCTCTACGAAATAGTACCATCTCCTGGTATCCGTATCTCAAAGATTAAAAACCTTGAAGATGATATTGCCTTAAGCCTTTCTGCACTTGGCATTCGTATCATCGCTCCGATACCGGGAAAAGGAACCATCGGTATTGAGGTTCCAAATCAGAATCCAAAGATTGTATCGATGCGTTCGATGCTGGCAAACGAGAAATTTACCAGCTCGAAGTTTGAACTTCCGATAGCCATTGGAAAGACCATTGCCAACGAGCCCTTCATTACCGACCTGGCCAAGATGCCTCACTTGCTTATGGCAGGTGCTACAGGTCAGGGTAAATCGGTTGGGTTGAATGCTATTATTGCCTCTTTAT
>JAJTBW010000043.1 GCA_021286705.1 Sphingobacteriia bacterium | reverse complement strand
GGACTAGAAGTGAGTTTTTGGAAATACATTTTACATCCAAAATATTCTTTTGAATAATACTTTAGGGTTTACGATCGCATCATTCAAGGATCAATTTTTGGCTTTTCAGAGGGGACTCAATTCTTGAATCTTGAATCCCCTCCCTCTTTGGAGCTGAAACCGCCAGTAGCTAATACTTTTATACTGTCATTTGAAATAGTGAATGCACATACAATAGTATTAGGGCTTTCATCTAAGGTGAAACAATAACTTTTTCCTAAGAGTTGAGATGCGTATTTAATTGCATCCTTTATAAAAAAATCATTTAGATCTCGATTGTCGCAATCAAAAGGCAGACAAGAATCGATAATATCTTGGTTATAAACTTTAAGGGTACATTTGTCAAGTAAAAAACTCAAGACTCTCTAAATTTTTGCTTTAGCTAAAATCTTAATGGACTCTGCTTTCTGCTTTGAAAAATCCACAGCAAACTTCTTAGCACTATTTTTTGAGGCCTTTTGATTAAAGGTAGTTGCAGCTTTCCCTTTTAAAACAGGTATGGGTTTAATCGTTATAGCCATGGTTATCCGTTTTGAATACAAAGGTACATCAAAATCTATAAAACGCGTTGATCTTCATAAGATCACGCAAAATCCGTATAAATCTGCATCATCTGTGTTCTGGATTCATGATTCCAGATTCAAAATTCAAAGATTACCCCGATCATTGGGAGCTCATGTAGAGACGCGGCATGCCACGTCTCTACTGGTATCGTATATATATCAGTGTAAATCTGTTTAATTGGTGTTATTTGTTTTCCAATACATAAGATACATCTACCTATTTCCGGTGCTACGCACCTCTGGGTTGTTTTATTTTGGGGTGCATCCTGATTCCAGTGCTACGCACCTCCATCTACAAATATTCTCGGTGCTACGCACCTTGCAGGGGATCTGCTCAAAATGTGGTGCTTCGATTAGGGATCCTATTTCCGGTGCTACGCACCTATTCATCGCCTCGAGATGTTTATAATGCTATCAAGAAGGGGTTCAGTCTAATTCCAATGATAGACACCTCTAAGAAGATGAGATTCAAAATTCCAGATTCATGATTCCAGATTCAAGATTGCGCTCAATCATTGGGAGGATTTATACAAATTAAGAAATTAGCCCACAGTAGAGACGTTGCATGCAACGTCTTCGTAGTCCGATTCTATTTAACATGTGGTTCAAACGAATTCCACAAGTTAAGAAATTAGGTCACAGTGTTCCACAGTGTATTAAGGTGTTCCACAGTGTTATAAGATCCATGAATACCCGGAGCTGAGACCGACAGTAGCTTCTGGCGGCTAGCTTCTGGCTGCTAGCTGCTGGCTGCTAGCTGCTGGCTGCTAGCTGCTAGCTGCTAGCTGCTAGCTGCTGGCTGCTAACTTCTGGCGGCTAACTTCTGGCGGCTAGCTTCTGGCTGCTAAACTCTGGCGACTAGCTGCTGGCTGCTAGCTGCTGGCTGCTAGCTGCTGGCTGCTAGCTGCTGGCTGCTAGCTTCTGGCTGCTAGCTTCTGGCTGCTAGCTTCTGGCTGCTAGCTGCTAGCTGCTAGCTGCTAGCCGCTGGGCTTTGCCAATTTTGAATTCTTGAATCCCCTCCCCCTTGATAAGCCGGAGCTGAGACCGCCAGTAGCCAGATGCCAGTAGCCAGTGGCCGTTTCATAAATCCGCGTGCCTATGTTTTAATGGGCGGAGCCCATTCCTATATTAATTTTTTTTATTAAGCAACCAATTTTCCTAGCTGTCTGTTTTAGTTATATCTTTGCACTGGTTTCGAGAGCCATTCAGCTAAAGGTAATTTTATACAACAACTAGGTTTAACAACGATGGATACATTACAACTAGCAGAACCACTACGTATGCTCATCACCTTAGTGGTCTCATTTTTAGTAAGCGCATTAACCATTCCCACAATAGTCAAGGTAGCCAGAGAGAAAAAGTTAATGGATAAACCCAATGAACGTAGCTCACATAAAGAAAGCATCCCTACCCTCGGAGGCATCGCCATATTCTCAGGAATCCTCATCGCATCGCTAACACTACTTAATATATACAAACTACCAGGCCTGCAATATACCATTGTAGGCATTTTTATTCTCTTTATGATCGGTATTACCGATGACATGCTCAACATCAACCCCTATAAGAAACTTGGCATCCAAGTAGCCGCCGCACTACTCGTTATCATTAAAGGAGATATCGGCATAACCAACTTTCACGGCCTATTCGGAATCTATGACGTCGACCCTAACACCTCACTCCTCGTCTCAACATTCGTCATCGTAGCTATTACCAACGCCTTTAACCTTATCGATGGAATTGATGGCCTAGCAGGTTCTGTAGGCATAGTCACCTCTCTCACCTTTGGCTTCTGGTTCATGGAAGCCGGCGAATTTGAACTAGCCGTCATCAGCTTCGCCCTCACAGGCGCCCTCGCCGGATTCCTTATCTTTAACCTATGGGGTCAAAGCAATAAAATCTTTATGGGTGACACCGGCTCCCTCGTCGTGGGTTACCTCTTGGCCGTCCTCGTAATTAAATTCAACGAGGTAAACATCAACTCCTTTAACCCCGCCTACGTCAATGCCGCCCCTGCCGTCAGCTTCGCAATACTTATTATCCCACTATTCGATACCATCCGTGTAACCGTCATCAGACTGGCTCATAGGCAACACCCCTTCAGAGCAGACCGCCGCCATATCCATCACCGCCTGCTCGACCTAGGACTGAGCCATAAACAAGCATCGACAATACTCGCTACCGTTAACCTGCTCTATATCCTCGTTGCCTTTATTCTTCAATATTATCTTAAAAGTACAACCATCATCTTCGCACTCTTCTTCGCCATCAGCATCCCACTCTCTACCCTACCCGTCTTTATCAAGACTTTAAAAGATAACAAGCTAATGGCTCAAAAGCAGATTATCGACTAAATTATTGTTACATTATTGTTATATGATCTGCTGACCATCAGCCAGATTTAACCTATTTAGTACTTTTGAAGGTATAATTCAACGTTTAATCAATGAACTTTATTAACCGTACCATCAATTGGTTCGCAGGCTATTACAACCAACCTACTTACCGAGCCATCATTAATGTATCCCTATTTGCCATCATCACAGCCCTATTCCACTATATCTGGTGGGGCGGACTGGTACAACTCCTGGCCAACTACAGCTGGTTCGAAGGCTTTAGAGCCTTCATGGTACAAGCGGTCTTCACCCAAAGCGTTTGGATTAATGAACATATCTTCGGACTAAAGATGATCAAACAGGGGGTCACAATGATCTTCCCCAATGTCGGTTATATCACCATTGAGGAGGCATGCTCAGGCACAAAACAGTTCTATCAGATCCTGGTGCTTTTCATCCTCTTCCCCGGCCCATGGCGCCATAAACTATGGTATATCCCCTCAGCTATGCTCGTCATGCACATGGTCAATGTCGCTCGCATCCTTATACTAAGCCTTGTGCTCTTTGTATGGCCAGAACAATGGGACTTTATCCACCTCTGGATATTACGCCCGGGCTATTATGTGGTCATCTTCCTGATGTGGGTGCTCTGGATTGAATTATTCCCAATCCGTTTTGGTGCAAAAACCGTAACTAAGTAGTATGTTTGGAAAAAGAATCGTCTTATTGAAGAAATTATGAGAATACGTCTATACCAACCTGTAGTACTATTACTATTATATGTACTTCTGAACTCGCTCTCTCTCTCCGCTCAACCCCTTATTCAACGATCTCAAGACCCGGATCTTTATACCCCCGATCGTTTTGTATATAAGCCGGGGAACAACTTCCACCCCTCCGTGCGACCTTACCTTAAGTCGGAGACCGATCTACTTCAATCGGAAGACTCATTGATCACCTCCTTAAGTTATGCTTCAAGATGGAAGAGCAAGGTAGGCGACTGGGTCTGGCGTAAGATCTTCAACGAGGATCTTTTAGTAGTAGATATCCCCGACTTCCACCTGGCAGTCAATCCGCTGCTTCGCATGGAGGTGGGACAAGACTTCGAGGAGAGCAATCACTTCTATACCAACACCCGTGGCTTTATGGCCGATGGTCACATCGGAAAACAGTTCGCCTTCGCCACCCGTTTCTATGAAAACCAGGCACAGTTCCCGCTATATATAGACTCCGAGATTCGCCGCACAGGGGTCATCCCCGGACAAGGGGCTTATAAGAACTTTAAGGGCGATGGCTTCGACTTTAGTCGCTCAGAAGGGTATATCTCATATACTCCATCAAAATACTTCAACTTTCAGTTTGGTCACGGACGAAACTTCTTTGGCGATGGATACCGCTCGCTACTTCTCGGCGATGCCCACTTCCCCTATCCATATCTAAAGATAGAAACTAAAATCTGGAGGATCCATTACACCAACCTCTACGCCGAGTTTATGGATAGAGAGGCTGAACACTCAAGTAACCTGGGATACCATAAGAAATACGGCACTTTCCATTACCTGACGATGAATGTCACTAACCGATTAAGAGTAGGTCTCTTCGAGGCCATCATCTGGCAGGCTAAGGACTCTACTGGCTACCGTGGGTTCGACTTCAATTACCTCAATCCGGTCATCTTCTACCGTCCGACAGAGTTCTCGCTTGGCTCTCCCGACAATGCCCTACTGGGCTTTAATGCGAGCTATACGTTATGGAAAAACACCACCCTCTACATGCAGATCCTTCTCGATGAGTTTAAACTCAAGGAGGTGACGAGTGGTGATGACTGGTGGGCTAATAAGTATGGCATCCAGTTTGGGGTGAAGTCGTTCGATGTCTTTAAGGTGAAAGGGTTAGACCTTCAGGGTGAGCTCAATCGGGTGAGGCCATACACCTACTCACATTGGGATCCTATTCAGAACTATGGTCATTATAGTCAGCCCCTCGCCCACCCTCTCGGAGCTAACTTCACCGAGTTTGTCGGCTTCGTGCGTTACCATGTGGGGAGGCTTCATCTGAGCTACCAGCTGCAACTTGCCACCTATGGAGCGGATACCTCAAACTATAACTTCGGGGGTAACATCTTCAAGGGCTACAATGATAACCGTCCCTATGATTATGGGGTAACGGTGGGACAAGGTCTTAAGACGCAGCTGATGCGTCACGAGGTGAGGGTGGCATGGATGGTCAACCCGGCGTATAACCTCACGATCAATATCGGGGGATATTATCGGCACCAGACGAATGATATTGGAACGAGGAATACTTCGGTGCTCTATCTCGGGTTGACGACGAGCTTGGAGAGGTTGTATTACGATTTCTAGGGAATGGGCTTCGCCCATTGGAACATAGGCACGCGGATTAAACGGATTTTATCAATGGGCTTCGCCCATTGATGAGACATAGGCACGCGGATTTAACGGATTTTAACGGATGCCACGGATTTATAATTAGTAACTTGAAAGCAGCGTGAAATTGAATAATTTTACTGCCTATTTAAAGGCCCCAACTCTAAAATATAGCTAAAAATTAATCCGTGTGATCCGTATAGATCCGTAAAATCCGTGTGCCTAGATCCATATGCGCGAAGCGCATATTCTTTATAAATTCGTGTGCCTAGGTTCTATGCGCGAAGCGCATATTCCCTTATCTATTCCCACTACCCGTAAAGACTTGCCCCTAACCTATGAACCTCATTATCTTTACACCCTCTTAATCAATATTCGCTAACCCATGAACCTCCTACTCAAAGATCAAACCAACCTTATCCTTAGATCTTTTTATGACGTCTATAATAACCTAGGCTATGGATTCCTCGAGAAAGTCTACCGCAACGCATTAATCCACGAACTCACCTTAAAAGGCTTTTCAATCGAATCCCAAAAACACATTAAAGTATTCTACAAAAACATCGAAGTCGGAAACTATTTTCCTGATATAATAGTAAACGATCAAATCATCCTCGAATTAAAGGCTGTCGCATCGCTCCACCCAGAACATGAATGCCAATTATTGAATTATCTTAAAGCTACAGGAATCAACGTCGGGTTATTGTTAAACTTCGGGGAAAAACCACAATTTATAAGAAAGATATACGAGAAAATTTGAATGGGCTTCGCCCATTGAGACATAGGCACGCGGATTTTATCAATGGGCTTCGCCCATTGATGAAACGTAGGCACACGGATTTTACGGATTTTAACGGATGCCACGGATTAATTTTTAGATATAATTTAGAGTTGAGGTCATAAATCAGGCATACGGATTTCATCAATGGGCTTCGCCCATTGATGAAACGTAGGCACACGGATTTGACGGATCTATACGGATCACACGGATTAATTTATAGCTATATTTTAGAGTTGGGTCTTTTTGATAGGCAGGAAGAATATTTAATTTCACGCTGCCTTCAAGTAAGTACTAAAAAATCCGTGGCATCCGTTAAAATCCGTAAAATCCGTGTGCCTATGTCCATATGCGCGAAGCGCATATTCCCTTATAAATCCGTGTGCCTATGTTCTATGCGCGAAGCGCATATTCCCTTCAAAATTCGTGTGCCTATGTTCTATGCGAGAAGCGCATATTCCCTTCAAAATTCGTGTGCCTATGTTCTATGCGAGAAGTGCATTATTCCTTATCCATCTCAGCTATTGAATGTTCTACCCTTTGAAGAATCATTCACTGTTCATCCACTATAACCCATTCCACTATCTCCCCCTTCTCGAATTCCATAGCCTGCGCTACCACCGAAGGCAAGTTAACATACCATTGCTCACTGGAAGCACGCTTGATCAATTGTATTTTTGTTGGAAATCCCATAGTGTTTGATTTTATAAAGTTGATCCGATCGTTTACTATTGTTATAAGTAACGAAAACAGTAACATAATGCATCAACTTTATTTAACACCTGAATCCTATTTCCACAAGTTATTCCACTTATCTTCAAACTCTTCAATATCTTTCACCTGAATTGCTACTGGATAGGTTGGATCTATAGGTTTCTGTCTGGCTTTGAAAAAGTATTCATCATCAGTCCTTATAATAATGTCCTTTAGCTCAAGGGCGGATAGAATAAAAAACCGATGCTTATTGTCCTTATCAATATGAACGAATACATAAGGACAATTAAGATCACCCAACCACTCCTCTCTTCGATCATGGCTAAAACCTAATTGATAACTAGTTCTTTTTATTCCGTCCTCTTCTTTAGTAGTCTTTACCTGAATCACACAGCTTTTCATGTTCTCCGGATCATAACCAAAGACATCAAAAGATGGGCAATTATTACTTGTAAGACTAGGTACCCAACCCTTTAAACATAGCATATTTGCAACAGCTAATTCTCCTGCTGTTCCGATTAAATGTTTTTTAAAATCCTTTTTCATCTGTATTTGAATAAATGAATTCTCTAGTAAAATCAGCCTTTGTTAAGATACCTCTAATTCGCTCATTATCATTCTCTGCTAAAACAATAATTTGAGCAAAAACACTATCGTCCCAGTTAGAAAAACAGACCATAGAATTGGAATATCGAATTTTAAGCTCAATTTGAAATAAACTTACAACTCCATTTCAGAATGATTCTTAATAGAACTGGCCTGTTCCAACTCTGAAACAAGCCAGTTTAAGCTGCACCTTTAGTCCTCCTTTTTAAATTTCTTAATCCTGGTAGCTCCATAGATAGCAGATAAAGTTAACAGTATAGTTAATCCACCATCTATTGGAGCTCCTCCACCGACCGGAGTATTGCCACTTCCTGGATTTGAGCCACCATTAGGGGCTGGAGGCTGAGCAAATGAGCAATATCCAAGAAAAATAAACATAATAATCATTGCTAATCTCTTAATCCTTTTCATTTTATTTTATTTTAATTTTGAATGTATACTTTGAATGACTTAACACTATCAGTTGTTGTTACCTTCACATAATAAATACCAGTGTTGACATTAACTTTCAAGCTAAGATTCAATTCATCACAATTAAGGCTATAAACAACTTTGCCAAGTTGATCAAAAACTTGGATGGTTTTAATGTGGCTAATATCAGAGTCAACAGAAATTTCATTTTTCTCAGTTTTAACCCTAACTTGGTCATCATTAGTAAGTACATTATTCAAACCAACATTTGACATATGTATAACAAAACGATCATCCATTTCATTTGGGATATACGAAAAATGATAGGAGCTAGAACTAATATCCACCACCATATTTATCAGCCTATCCTCAAGAAAAAGCTTAACACCTGAATTGTTTTTTTTGACGCCAATTTCATAATCCCCAGCGGCAGTACATGAAAACCCAAATGGAATATTCGAGCAACTAGGCCTTTGGTCTATTGATAGTTTTCCCTCATCTATTATTGAATAGATTTGAGGTACATCTTGTTTTGTTGAGAATAACTTCCAGGCATCAAATGCCAAATCGAAAGCAGGTGTAGCTAAATCGTTAAAATCTATAAACAATTCATCCATATATGTATTATTACCTGCGATCAATACCACTTCATTTGATTCATTACCAGCGGTCTTATAATAAAGATCACGTCCCAAATGAGTTCTGTAACTATCATTTAATGTTAGAGTTCCATTAAAACCTGGGGCTATCATGAAACCTTGCATCGGCGGAATATATCTTGAACCGTTACCAACCCCATTCCAACTCTTATAAGTGGTTCCATCAAAATAATACACTGCACCATATTGCTCATTTAACAGATCCCAGTCAATTGAAGAGGGATAAGGGTTACCTAATAGATTGAAGCCAGTGTGCAAAGTATTTGAGGACGGTGAGAATGAAAAGGGAATTGAGACCTCACCCGTATTGGGTGTCCCTTGAAAACTTCTTGAAGTTGATTTACCAATTCCCCATAAACTGTATCCCTTTAAAGGAAGTAGTGGGGCATTTGGATCCACTATATCAGACCATGTATCAGTGGCTTCTGTATAAGTCTGTAGGTAGTCTCCAAGGAAAACATTTGCAGAACTTCCTGAAACAGGGGTTGAAACAAATTGCCACCTGTTATCCGTAGTCTGACGATTCATTGAGAATTCCCCTTGATTTACAACTGTACCAGTTGTTAAAAGTGATCCAGTACTAATACTATTTCCTGAGATATGTAGGCTTGAACCGCTGTTAATAGTAAGATTATGACAGGAACCTGTCTCACCAGACTTGATAATCGGCTGATTTATAGCATTAGAAATAGTTACATCATTAGAAGAATTGGGTACAACATTAGTACTCCAATTTCCAGATGTATTCCAATCAGTATTAACTCCACCTACCCATTGTACCACATTAGTTGTTTGATTAAGCTTAACGACAAACGGTGTTTGATAAATGCCATTACCAGTAGATTGTAATATATAAGTATTTGAACTTGGATCAAAATCCATACTACCAATATAAGTACCACTAGAATATACGTTTAAATTGTTATTCACTGCTACAAGACCACAAGGATAATCTTGATAAAGACCATTTCCTGTAATAGCATGTAAGTCTTTTGCCCAAAGAAATTCACCATAACTATCAAGCTTAGTTATAAAAAAACTATTTCTATTCGGTTCGGTAGAAATTAAAAACTCCTCTGAGCCAGGATCAAAATCGACTGTCCCGCTGAAAACACCACTTATATAAACACCGCCAGAATTATCTCTAACAATAGAATATCCAGCATCAGCAAGTGGTATCCATTCTTTATTTAAGAAACACTTTGCCCAAAGAAATAATCCGTTTTCATCTAATTTAGCTACAAATGTATTTGACTGATCATTAGGATATGGAGTCATCACATATTCCCCTAGTCCTGGGTCAAAATCCGTGGGCTCGCTAAAATAGCCTGTAACGTATACATTATTTAGATTATCAGAGCAGACAGAAAAACCTGCAGAATGTAGAGCTCCACCTCCTGCTTCACCAAACCCTTTAACCCAAATAAAATTACCGTTAGCATCTAATTTCCATAAAAAAACCTCACCACCTGAAGCACTGAACATGTAAGCCAACTCACTCGGATCAAAATCAACAGTACCCCAAAATGATCCTGTTAGATATAAATCGCCTACAGAATTACAAGCTACCGAGTAAACATAAACTCCATTTTGAGCTGCTGTAATTTCAGAACTTCGAGCCCAAACAAAATCACCATCCGGACTAAGTTTTAAAATAAATGTATTTGTAATTCCTGGTTGCCCCATCAAATAACTTCCAACACCTGGATCAAAATCTACGATACCTTCATACCTACCTGAGATAATACATTCTCCATTCCCATTTAAGGCTAATGCTTTTCCTCGATCTTCATCAACACTTCCAATAAGTTTAGCCCACTGATAATTACCATTTTCAGATAATTTCAATACAAAAGCATCAAATTTACCTGAAGATGAGAAGGAATAGGAGGTTGCCCCATTACCAGGAAATAAAAGCGTACCATAGAGCATTCCAGTAACAAAGATATTATTATTAGCATCAATTGCTAAAGAAGATGTGTAGGCTTGATTTGAATTTTGACCTGACACAATGTACTTCCAAATCACTTCACCGCTTGGGTTTCTTTTAGAAATATAAAACCCCAACCATTATCTCCAATTATTGAACCTGTAACTATAGAATTTCCATCATTATCAACTTTCAAAGCAGAAGAAGTTCCACCATATAAACCCCCATCTTTGTCAACCCAATCAAATAGGGCATCCTGAGAAAACAGATTCGCAGAGTACGAAAACATAAAAAAGATAAAAAAAACTAGTACACGTTTCATAATAAATTTTCTTAATATTAATACCAAAATCACAATTACTTTCAGATAAGAAAGCTGCTAAAACCACTGAGACACAACCTAAGTATCATCCAACAATATTTTACCAATCTTAAACTTCATACCTATTCATGATAGTGATGCAAAACTCTATACTAGCTTGTCCAGTTCAAATAAGAAATTCTATTTCTTACATGCCAGATTACTTCCAAATAAAAACTATAAAAAGTAATTATCTTGTATCGAAACCGAGATATGATGACCAATAGCCAAAACTACTAATTATTAAACTCATACGATTACCATTAAATAAAACGACCATTTAACACTTTACACAAGTACAATTGAGTATGAATTAAAAGTATAGGAAAAAGTATAAAACCATATAACAGCCAATTCAACAATGCTGTTAACCAATAACTAAATGCAAGGATACAAAAAAAAACAATATAAGGGAATTTTTTACCAAAAAATTAATACAGGAAAGAAAAACGAGATATTTGTGGATTAACTATGAAAAACAAAATATGTCAAGCAAATATGAATTATAACTGAAAGCTGAGGTACACAATTACTTAACATAAAAATGCTTTAGACTCCGTCTTCAACATCTTATCAATTATCAAGCATTTTGCTAACTCCTGATTTGCCGCTGTCATCTTCTAGAAACGATTTTTCAATTAACTAGAGACTTTGTGTCAAAATATCGAAAACCATGAGGGAACCATATTAAACAAAAAAGCCGATTAAATCAATGGCATCACTGATTAATCAGCTGATAAATGGGCTAAAAAGCATGAACCTAAAGTCCAAGAATCTCTAAATAGCTATAGGCTTCAAAGCTTCCTCGTAACTTTTCCCCGAAACTCTCTTCCATCGCAGATTAATCTACAAATTAGAAGTTGATCAGGAATATCACCCACCGGTAAATGGAATTCCCCATTAGCACCACCAAGATAGAACTCTTGGACTAACACCACTCTTCCAAAAGCATCAAAGACCTGAGCCGAATAATTACCCACCTTCATCTTCTCAAAAGTCAACGATATACAACCATTGGCAGAGGACCAATCAAACCTTACAGAGCCATGAGGAGCAGAGGGGCCCTCCAACAAACCAACACCAAATGACCGACTATCAAAGACTACTTCCTGCCATTCAGCTGTATGGCCAAAATACCAATCACTGACTCCAAGCTCAAAAGTAGTACTTTGAAGATTCTTAAAATCCAAACCCACTTGAGCAGCAGCCTCCCCTAATATACGCATTCGAGCAACCACCTTGTATCCATCAAAAGAACCATGAGCGGAATAGGTCTGAGGTGTCCAAAGATGCCATACTGAACGACGTTCATCAGAAGGTGAAAAAGTTAGGATACCACTATTTGCACTACCTGACATAGGACCAGTACCATCAAAACCAGCAGGGAAAAAAGGATATCGCACATAAAGCTTACCCTTTTCAGGAGATGAGAAATAATCATAATTTTCAGTTGAAATAAGCTGCCAATCGTTATTTGACCAACCATAAACCCGGAGGTAATCTATCTCAACAGAACTGTTATTTGGCGTGGTATTATCGGAAACAACAGCTATCCATCCGGTTAGATACTCCTTATCAACCGGTGGCCCATAGATATTAGTATGCCCAGCGTGGTGATGAGCCTCGACAGGAACTCGATCATCAATTTTTAAATGAGGATTAAAAGTATAGTTAGGAATAATCGTACCATCAATATTAAGCGTAAATGCGATATTTAATCCATTATTACCACTATTCTGAATAGTAAAACGATTATTAAGAAGCTGTCCATTGACGTAAATCTGACAGCTCTTTATCCCATGCGGAAAAAAACCAGAAGGACGGATGGAATCAGAATAGGTATTGCCAGCGCCTGCCCAATGTAAGAGATGGTTATACTCAAGATCATTCCAACTAATATTGAAATTATACCCACCAGGATAATACCCTATCTGTGCGATATAAGTATTCTCCCCCAGTTGAGTCATTGGAATATCATTAGAGACCGGATTGTACTCATGAAACACCACCGAAGTAGCTTTAAAACTCAAAACTACCTTGAACTCAAGTACCTCATTCGGACTATTCTGGGCAATAGATACGACTGATGCCATGAAAACTAACATGGTCAAAATAAAGGGGGTAAATCTCTTTTTCATGATTTCCAGATTTTCTTGGTTATTATTCCCTTGGGTAACAATAAGTATTTATACCTTTTGCCATTGAAGATTGTGGCTTAAGCAGTAAGTGTCTTAAAAGAGGAGAGAGTGAAGATGAAGTTAAGGATAGCTACGCTAAAGATAATAATGAATGGAAGGGAAAACGAGGAAAGAGCATAAAAATTAAAGGGGTGTGCTTTATGTCTACATGTTAGCATCAGACGTCAGGCTTCTAGCTTCTGGTATCAGATCAGGTATTTGAAATTTAGCAAATCGACATCAGGCAGACGGCTATAAGCAAGCTGCCAGAAGAATAAGTGAGTAATATCGGAAATTGGCTGATATATTTCGTACATAATGAACACAACATGGATGGAATAGACATCACACTGTTGAACGCAGACATGCTGTTCTTTTCAATAACAGCAGAATCGGGAAGCGAGACGTTGAGAATCATTACGATTTCAAGAAAACTAATGCCGGTATTGTATAACACTACAATAATGTCAATCCTGTATAATTTTCAATGTTCTATTCAAACTATATACCCATTCAAAAGATTAGTAGAAAATTTAATATCACACATTGAAACAGTTAATATATATAATAAAAACATTATCTTAGCACGCCAAAATTAAGAGATTAGTAGATTTTATATCATAGACACAGAGTTTTAGTAATAATCCTGTTTAGTAAAAATTTTAACAACCAAATGAAAATTGATTATGGAAAAAGCAAAGGAAATTGTTCTTTTATTTAACCGACAGGCAAAATCCATTAGAAGATGGTTTATGGTCATGCCATTTGCAATGATTGGCGTAGAACTAATAGGATTATTCTGGTATTACGATACTAACATATTTAAACAAATAATACCTAAGATTTCAATAGTTGTAGGGTCTCAGGTATTCCTAATCCTAGCGGCTTACCTATTTCTGACATTTAAAAGAATAAGTACCTTTCAAATTTCAGGGTTTAAAATAATATATCGCCGCAGGAATATGATAAGGCCAGGTATTAGCCATGGAATTCGATTTCTTTTAAAGTCATTTAGTATAATTTTCATAGGCTTACTACTTGTTAATGTTAACCTGCTCCTCGTTCTGAAAGAATTATTCTTTTGCCACCAAATGACCTTTAACCCACTAATACCTTTTTCGGGATTGATTTTAGTAACAAACATTGCCGTTCTATTAAGTATATTAGGCTTTGTATTATTACCGTATTTAATTTCGAGAAGAGTAGCTCAACCTGAGTACAAATACATTTATTGGCTCTACTTTATCAAATCAAGAATACTAGAGGGTAACTTCACCGCAATATTTGGGATTCCATTGGTTGTCATTTGCTCAATCATAGTAGTTTTTTCCTCATTTACCAATGAGCCAAATCTGTATTCTCTCTGTAATGAAAACATCGCAATACCCTCATCCAACACAGGTGTGATAGAGCCACCTATCCTTTTTAGTTCATCTAACTTTTCAGTGTTCCTTTCGGCTATAGGCATCTGGCTTTCAGTACTAACAATTGTGATTAGTGATTTTGCAAAGAACTTTTTGAGAATTAATACTTGCTTTATCAATTACTCCGATATAATACTCAGAAGGCAGATTTTTAATACCTCTGCAAGAAAGTTTATATTCATTGGCTTTGGTTACATAAGCAAAAAACCCCTCGGTTATTGTCTCTCACAGCTATTAAAACAAACAAAACTACCAGGTCAAACTAATAGTATAGTAAAAACCAAAAAACAAGAAATTAGTAGTCTTTTTAACATTATCATTGACAAGCAATTAAACATAAGACTTATTCCTGTTAATATTTTAGTAATAGAAAAGAATGATCGTGTATTTGAAGAACTGGGAACTGAAAAGGATGCTAATATTCAGCATGGTTTCCTCTCTTGCCTAGATATTCCAGTGTCATATGACTTTACTCGAAAACCACATTACGAGCCCATTCTGGCTCTTGCTGGAATAAACTCAGATGCAACCTCTTTCCATCCATTAAATGCAATTGCCTTTCAAGAAGCTTTCTTTATTGTAAATACCTCATTAGTAGCAAACATTGGATATCATTTAGTCAAAAACATTAAAAAGTCTACTAGACAGCAAATCGAAGAAAACGCATCTTCTAATATAGTTGGAAACGTTAAACTAACAGTGAGTAAGCCCATTCTTATAACAACAGAACCAGATGCTGCATCCTACTCCTTTCTTGAGAATCAACATGATATGGCGATATTCCCAATTTATCCAGACCAAACAGTAGGATATGCCCTGGGCTGTAGACTATTCTTAGCACTAACAAAAAACGCCAACTCAATCGAAGATCTACTAAATTATAGCTTTATACATATAATTGGCCATGGAAAAAGATACTTCCACATGGTAATTCAACTTATTAATATTCTAAGCACTATACTTAGTCCATATCAACTGCAGAGATTCATAAATGAAAGAATAATTGTCATCACATATGATGATGATTTTTCAAGTGTATTTAGAAATTGTAATACAAATGAAAGGATTAATATCGGGATATCACGATCAGAGTACTCGATTATGAAATGGGACATTTTTCATAAAATTGATGAATCCTTTCATATTAATGCTATTCCTTTACAACGAAAACGTTCATTGCTTCTGCCAGTAATTGGAATGGAATTAAGAAAGAATTACATTCAACGAGGAATGAGAGGTTTTCCCCCAGCTCACTATTACTTTATTTGCAAAGGTCCAGAGGATGTACCAAACTTAAAGGTAATTCAAAATCTAAAGCTTACTATTAGTAATCTAGGTATTGAAAACTTTAACCTAATTACTGATGTCAACACTGATGAAATTGAAGATTTCAACATAATTAATAGCAACGGATTAGAAGATATCGAGAGGATTGCACAAGAGGAAGGCTATCCACATCTCCAGAGGAGTCATTTAATCAAAAAAGACTTTAATGTTTCTGCACAGATTTCATCAATAATGGATTCATTTGATTTGCTCCAACTGATAGTAAATCCAGATATTATGAACGAAGAAAAGACGGACAAAATTCATGAGGTTCTAAAAACGACAGGCGAACTTACGATCTGTGGTAAGGATTCTCCTTTGCTTCTTATCAGTATTCTCTGTAAACTATCAGGACTTTCAAATATTAGAAAAATTGATCATATCACACATGTACCAACTTTCTACTATTCATACTCATATAAAGTAACTGATCCAATTCCGGAAATCAATAATTCATTTGTATTTAGAGGAGACTGTTACTTGGAAAAAATACATGATGATAGTTTTAAACCTAAAATGGAAATATGTGGATTCAGTTTAAATGGGACTGAGACATTTGAGAAAGAATTCTGTACTACCATTCATCGAATTTTCAGGGATAATCTAACTAAACCAACGTGTTTATATAGCCATCGTTGTCCTGTCAGCTTTGAAAGAAAACACCCCATTCTATCTACAAATGATAGATGTCGCGTAAATTCTACAAAGAAAAAAATGATAAAAAATGATACATTGAGTTTTGCATCTGTTAAGATATGGGGAATGAATGAAGATATTCCTGGGTCGATGGCAATAGCTCTAGCCGATTTCATGATGCTCGGTGGTGACCTTAAATTTTCAGCAGAACAAAGCTTCGCTGATGTTTTAAACATATCTTTTTCCAGTTCTTACTCATGTACCAATGCAGATCACGTTTTAATGAAATTTCATACTGTAAAAAAAGACATAAATGACAATCTATCAAGAAAGCAGCGTGCATCTTTGCAAGCAAAAAAGAATATTATTGCTCTAAAAATCAAACTTAACAAAGAGACCACGCCAAACGATGATTGGTCAGATTACTTTAATAAACTAATTAAATACATAAACGAGTCAGGTATTTCAACCTATGACTGTAGGGTATTCCCGTCAGAGCTACATATATTTAATATTGATCTTTATACTGAAATTGAGAAAAGAAGATTCTTTGACGATCTTTAAAATTGAACTTGGAAGGGCTTACATTAAGACAAGTTCGAAATTTAATTCAACATTCAAAAAGATCAAATTCTCAAATCACGGGCCTTAAACAAGAACAGCCACCCTAAGGTGGCTGTTCTTGTTTAACAATAAATATCCCACTCCCTCATAAGAAAGAATGTCTCGAAGACATCTTTCTGCGGTTTTCCATCCCAAAACGGAGGACGTTTTAGATTATATTGCAACTAGACTGTTCGGTCTAGAATATTCTGTTTTGAAATTAGATAAGTCCAAATTAAAAAGAAAAGGCACCCATTAGGTGCCTTTCTTTTATGCTTTTAATTCTTCAGGTAGTTTCGGAAGCGTTTTAAATACTTTATGCACTATATCAGTATTTGGTTGTACAATCTTCCAAAATGTCAAAAAGATAATTCCTAAATCAACAAAGAACGAACAGTTTTCTTGATACCACTGTTCCAATGCCCCTTTATAAGGCATGATGAACATCTTATCAAACTCATGCACATCCATCTTTGTATTTGAATGTAATTCTTCTTCGTTAGTAAAAACGATGGAAGCTATACCACTAAGTCCAGGTCGTGTATTATAAATAACCTTTTGAACATCCGGACTATACTTATCAAAGTCTACCTTCATCAATGGCCGGGGACCAATGATCGACATATCGCCTAACAGAATGTTAAAGAGCTGTGGAAGCTCATTCAACTTTGTCTTTCTAAGAAAACGACCGAAAGGAAACACCCGTGGGTCATTTCTTAGTGTTATACTCCCGGTTCCAAGACTCGGACTGTTCTTAAGCATGGTAGCAAACTTCCATATCTTGAAGGTTCTGTTCTTATACCCGATTCTATTTTGACCATAAAAAATATAGTGCTCTCCTGTAAGTAATAGTATTATCATTACAGGGATCAAGAGTGGAGAGAGGACTGCGATTGCTAGAAGAGAGAGAATAATGTCAATTATTCGTTTGAAGAAAGATTTGTACATTTTTGTTGGGTTTTGCTTCTGGCGGCTGGCTACTGGCAGCTGGCAGCTAACGGCTTCTGGCTACTGGCTACTGGCTACTGGCGGCTGGCAGCAATTGGCGGCTGGCGGCTGGCGACTGGCGGCTGGCGGCTGGCGACTGGCGACTGGCGACTGGCGACTGGCGACTGGCGACTGGCTACTGGCGACTGGCGGCTGGCGACTGGCTACTGGCGACTGGCGGCTGGCGACTGGCGACTGGCGACTGGCTACTGGCAGCTGCTAGCTTCTGGCTAGGAGCCAGTAGCTAGCAGCTAGATGCTATTAGCTAGTAGCTAATAATTTTCGAATTAACTTGCTGATCTGTTTCTGAAGGCTATGTAAGTCTTCTAATATTTCTTTTGTATCAACGTCCTTGAAATAGGAGATTTCTTTTCCGATGATTACCTGAGTCTCTAATTCAAAGGAGGAGCCAATACTTATTTCTAAGAATCTTGCGAAGTCTTTATCAGAGCTTCGTGATGAGCCTTCAGCGATGTTTGAGGATATTGATACGGCTGCTCTCCTCATCTGACTTAAAAGGCCATACTTCTCTGATTCTGGTAACTTCTTAGTTAAAATGTATATTGCCTTTGTTATTTCAATGGACTTTTGCCAGATCTCGTAATCATAGAAGTTGCGCATGTTGGGGAAATTTGCTACTGGCTACTGGCGGCTGGCTGCTGGCTACTGGCGGCTGGCGGCTGGCTACTGGCTACTGGCGGCTGGCGGCTGGCGGCTGGCTACTGGCGGCTGGCGGCTGGCGGCTGGCGGCTAGCGGCTCGCTACTGGCGGCTGGCGGCTGGCTACCGGAGGCTGGCTACTGGCCGCTGGCTGCTGGCTAATGGCGGCTGGCTGCTGGCTACTGGCCGCTGGCTACTGGCTACTGGCTGCTGGCTACTGGCTACTGGCTGCTGGCTACTGGCTGCTAGCTACTGGCTGCTAGCTACTGGCGGCTAGCTAGAGGCCATAAGCTAGAAGCTTTTTCTTCACATTTTCTGGTCTAGGTTTTTTCCCGTTTCAATATGGTGAAATGTAGGAAGAAATTCAGCCATTACTTTTACGATTGCAGGCTTTGTTACTGTTGGTTCTGCTAAAACCTCTGTCAACTTTGAAATCATAGTTTCAATCTCAGAAATAGAACGTCTTGGTGCATTCTTAATAACCCCTAAAGAGTTAAAAGACTCTAGATCTAAAATCTCATTGTCGGTAAAGAACTCTTCGAAGGACTTTTCGCCGGAGGTATCTGAACTAAAGTAATGGACAGGCCAGTATTTGGTATCATGAGGCATAGTAGCGGCATACTCTTTTGCCTTCTCCTCAGAATCAAAGGGAATTACCTCCATTCCTAACGATTTAACAAAAGCCTCAGTTATATCTTTGAAAGAAGTCAGTTGATGCTCTTCAAGTTTAGGGAAGAATATCTCACCTGTCTGCCCCAGCATACAGGCCATCATACAGATCTGTCCGGATTCATCTGGGGATACGAAATAACGCTTAACGTCTGTTGGGACAGAAAAGGGTTGTTTCTTCATTAAACGCTGAATAAAGCCATCCAGAAGACTACCATTACTAAAAGCAACATTAGCGAAACGGGCTGTGGTAATGGGGAAAGAGTTTGCATAAGCCATGATCATTTCTTCCATAATCTTCTTGCTTGCGCCCATAATATTCACCGGATTGGCTGCCTTATCTGTAGAGACACAGAAAAAGTGTTGAGGCGGATTCTGGCTAAGAACTCTTATAAACTTTTCTGCCCTAATTACATTATTCTCAAGGAGAGCGGTTATGCTATAGTGGTCTTTCTCGCTACGGACATGCTTATGAGCCGAAAAGTTAGCTACTATATCAAAAGGCCCCTCTTTAGCTAACATCCGATAAAAGACCTCATCATTAAAATTAATGGGGTAAGTTTTATAGTCTTCAGGAACATAACCTCCAAGTGTACTTCTAAGATCGCGGGTTAACTCAGTAAGTCCGTTTTCAGAGATATCAACCACATACAGCTTAGCAGGCTTATACTTTAACACCGAACGAATATAAGAAGAACCAATAGTACCGGCACCTCCAATAACAAGAACCGACTTTTTATATAATCGTTCCGAAAGCAAATTTTTGAAATTGGATAAATCTTCAAAGAAAAAGCTTTGATCTCTATGAATTACATTTTTGAGGATAAAATTATTAATATTAAGCATGATATAAGATTAAAACAAATTGGAATCTAATTTAGGAAGATTAGAAAACACTCTATTATAGAGTTGACTATCTTTAAAAACTATAACCCACAAAGTTAAAAACACAAGAATCAAATCAGTCTTAACAGATTTATTCATTGAATACCATCCTTCAAGAGATGCTTTGGCAGGACTTAAATATAATTTATAAACATCTTCTGGGGGTAATTCAAATCTGCCAAAGATCAATTCTTCATCGCGAAAAATAATTGAACTAATACCAGATAGACCAGGTTTAAGACCTGAAACAATCAACTTATCTTTATCCGAATAATAGTTAAAGTGTTTGTAAGTTAAGGGTCTCGGGCCGATAAAAGTCATATCACCTTTAAGTATATTAATCAATTGAGGTAATTCATTCAGTTTTGAGAATCGCAGGAAACGGCCAAAAGGTAATACGCGAGGATCTCTCTTAACTGTTATCTCTCCTGAACCAATGTGTATACTATTTTTTAACATGGTTGCAAACTTTAACAACATAAATTCTTTACCGTATAATCCAATCCTAGGCTGTGAATAAAAAACGTAATGTTCACCAGTTAACAATAACACAATAACTATAATAAGCAATATAGGTAACAGTAGAAACAATAAAAAGAATGAAAGCAAAACATCTAGTAATCTTTTAATCATCATAAACTATTTTTTTGTTAACAATTCGATAACTTTATCTATAGCGGCAAAACCAGAAGCCTTAGTGAAGAATTTATCATAATATCTACGACCATTTAGGCCTTTTTGATCCAATATTTCTTTCGGTAATTTGGTAATCATTACCACAGTTTCAGCCAATGCGGTATAATCACCAGCATTAACAACCCAACCACAATCTGCATCTGTAATGAGTCTAGCTCCTTCGCCATTAATCATCGCAAGAATAGGCTTTCCAGAAGCCATATATGCCTGAATCTTTGCAGGAGCTGTAATATTAAAAAGTAGATCATCCGTTAAAGAAACAAACAACAAGTTCATTTTCTCAAAGAAGAATGGCATAAAGGAAACTGGGTAATGTCCTAAAAGTTGAACTTTATACTCAAGGTTATAATCTTTAACTAAATTTGATAACCATAAAAATTTTCTACCCGCACCAATTATAACCCATTTAACTTGAAAATTCTCTGGAACTAAGTCTATTGCTTTTATTAAAAATTCAAAACCCTGCGCCTCACCAATTGATCCTGCAAAGCCAATACGAAAACCATTGTGAAGAGTGGGAGTTTCTAAATTGCGCTCATTATTTCCAGTAAAAACATCCTCAGCCCATTGTGGTAAATACATAATCTTATCATGAAAATTGCCTAACGATTCAATTGATGATTGAAATTCTTTCGAACTGATCATTATTTTATCCGCATACTTGTACTGAAGAAGGGCAAAATAACGGAAAAAATTCAAAACATATTTATTATTTACCCCTGCAGCAGCAATTAAACTCTCAGGCCAAAGATCTAATACCCAAACAATTAAAGGAACTTTAACTAATTTTTTATATAAAACTCCACAAAAGGACATTGTGACCGGTGAAAGCTGCTGAACAAAAACAAGATCATATCTGCGTTTTATGTAAAATACTAGAACATACAGAACACTAAATATTAAAAAACTAATGTAATTCAAAGATAGTGAAATCGAACCATGTCTCCGAGGAAACACAGGTACTCTATAAACATTCACCCCATTGATAGTCTCATGTCTCTTAGAAAATAACCCATAACCATTATAAAATTTACCAATTGGATAATTAGGAATTGCAGTTAAAACAGTAACGTCATGTCTTTTGGCAAATTCAAATACTATATCATTACCTCGAAAATTTTCAGGGTAGAAATATTGAGATATAAATAAGATCCTCATCAACTAGAAATATTTAACTATTTTTATACTTTAGTCTGTTAAGGGATGTGAAATGATTCGTGAAACTTGCAAAAACAATAATTTCACACTAGTGTCTATTAAAGTTTGTTAAAATTTAGCGTAATAATATGTCTCCCTCTTATTGGAGTCATTTATTGGTTATTATGTTTGGTCAACTTATAGGCTGTCGTAGTCTGAGAGAACTTACTGATATTACCTCAGCGCATTGGAAACGTTCATTCCATTTAGGTTTCGGCAAAACACCAATTAACAGAAGCATTCTTTCTAAAGTCAATAACCTTAGAGATCCTGAAATATTTGAGCAATTTGCATTTCACATTGTTTCAATTGCCCAGTCCAAGCGAATAACCAAGGGATTCGAACTGCATGGGCGATTCTATGCCATTGATTCAACTACCATAGACCTTTGCATGTCTGTGTATAAATGGGCGAAATTTAGAAGTACAAAATCAGGGATAAAAATACATACACAGATTGATATTGCAACTGAGATTCCCGTTTTTTACCGGATATCAAATGCCAATATACATGATATAAATTCGATTGAATGGTTTGATTTTGAGAGCCAAGCCTCTTACGTTATGGATCACAGCTATTTTGATCTATCCAGACTATTCACAATTGCGAAAACTGGTGCTTTTTTTATCATTCGAGAAAAATCTCATCCTGAATATGAGATTATCGATGGAGATGATCTCCTAGAAGGAATAGATGATGTTTTACGTGATCAAACAGTCCAGTTCAAAGGACGTCGTAATACAAGTAATTATCCCATCCCTATCCGAAGGATCGTGTTTTATGCATCTGATCTGGGTAGAACATTTACATACTACACGAATAACTTCTATCTATTAGCAAAGGAAATAGCACTCCTCTATCGGTATCGTTGGCAAGTGGAGCTGTTTTTTTTTGAGAAGTATATCGTTATGCAAAGTTGACTGAAGAGAAATAAAGATAATCAGAAGTTTATGAGTATTACTTCTCAGTTCAACTTTGCATAATAATATTAACGATTATGGGCTTTCAACCATTTTCTGAGGACTTTGTTGCGTTCCCATTCACATTTTGAGGTAGAATTGAGAACAACATAAGCACGTTCCAATGCCTCTCTTCTTGCCTTTGAGTCTGCCCTTGCATAGATATGGCTTTCAGCTATTCCTTCTAAATAGTGTACATTTGCATTATCTAGATAGTGCAGGAACTCACTGAGATACAAACTATAATCACCGATTGTAACGGAACTTCTGTGAAGATTTGTGAGATGCACAATGAGTCTCTCCATCTCCTTACCGATATTTCCATCCAGACGATGGAATCTTGGAATAAAGCATCTTTTGCGAATATAGCCAAGTGTAATCATGTCATCCAGCACTTTAATTCTTCGGATGGACTCCCTATCTTGAGACCCGACAGTGTCATTTAATTGACATGTGTTAGCAAATTCCTCTCCAATTGTAGAGTTGTAGAGAATCAAATCACAGGTTTCCATTAACTTGACAATACCATTCTTCCAAAGAGTTTTGTACTTTGAGATACGATTCTTTGTATAGTTATGATCTTCAAAGAATATGATGCACTGCTCGATTAGAGTTTGGACTTCAACTTCCTTCATAAATATTGATTCTTAAACGGGGTTTAGGCATTGCGTCTATGATAATATTATGAAAAGCAATTATGAGTACTCCAAAAGTTAAACTCCAATTTTACAGTAACTTACAAGTGTTGATCACTAATACTTTGCATAACAGTATACTTCTAATAAAAACAGTTATGAGAAGCTTCTCATAAATTGTTTAAATGACTAAAACAGCATCTTCGTGTTAAAACATTCTGGGGCGAATCAGAGAATGCTGTTAGAATACAGATATATATATCAATTATATAACAAGATCATAAAATAGATAGACCAGTTATTGAAGTAATGAGAATATTAGGTAACTCCCTTTTGGTTAAAGATTCCATTCAGGAACTTATGACTTCTATTTTGAAAAGCTAAGGATGGAAGGAAAGAGACCAACCTGAGTCAGACCGTGATTTCGAATATTTTTTTAACATTTATTAATAGACAACATTGATATTGCTAATGCTATTTTAGGAAGAATTGCTTATAATAAATCTTAAATACAAAATTTACTTATGAATCCTTAAGTCAAACAATAAATTACATAATATCCACATAAAAATTCCTAATATAAATTTCACTTTTTCACCAGAAGAGTAAAAAAATCAATATTCTACATTGCGAATTCATATAGGGGACTTCCAAAATCTAATTCATTGCTATTCAGGTAATTATTTGTATATTTGCAATATAAAACATTGAATAATGAAGGTAC
>JAJTBW010000256.1 GCA_021286705.1 Sphingobacteriia bacterium | reverse complement strand
TTCCTTAGCGGCATTATTCTCGCAGCATACTCCGGAATTTCCGGTGCCTTGCAGCAGGGAGAATGAATAAAGCTTATCTCCACAAAAATGCATCGCCAGTACGGGTTGCACGGCGGACATCAACATAAAGAGAAGCAATAATATGGCAGTAAATCTTTTCATTCTTTTTTCTGATAGCTAACCTGTAAAACAAAAATCAGAGGGTTTGGTTGCAAAAGTAACAGTTATTTTTGTATTAGCCCGTAATAACCGAGCACTTTAATTGTATTTAATTTTATTTATTACTTTTGTATCGGACAAGCTGATCCGATGGTGATATATTATACCGAAGGATTTCTAAGGGGTTATTACTAATTGTAGTTACCCCTTTTATAATATCCTGTTTATCACTTTCATTTCTTCGTGGCATTGAGCCACTTGAAATGAGGACAAGCTGAACCTCAGGATCCTTAGTGCCCGATGGTATATCATCTTTTTCTTTTCGCTGGCTTTCGGCGTACTTTTCCCTGTATTCTACAGGAGAACAGTAATCCGGTCTATGAAATATCCACTCCGTGTTGTAGTCATTAATAAATTGATTAATACTGTTATAAGCTTCCTCAAAGGAAGAAAATGTTTCTATTTGCAACACCTGTTCTTCCAGGGTGCGATGAAACCGCTCTATTATCCCGTTGCATTGTGGAGATCGTACAAACGCTTTGGACATCTCCAGTCCCAGGAATTTCATTTCATTCATAAAATCAGCAGAGTCATATTGTGTTCCATGATCGCTTCTGAGCTGCAAATTTATTCCTTTGCAAACATTCTTCTCTATAGATCCAAAAGTCTTGCGTACAGCAGCCCTGACAGGCTCCATTGCCGCAAAACGATTGCCTTTCTTTGCAATATGCCACGAGATAATCTCATCATTAAAATGATCTATCACACCAAAGAACCAATGCCAGCCCAATCCCTCAATCCAAAACTTTTTCCCATCCGTGGCCCACATTAAAGTGGGCGCGTCAGTGGTTATGGTTCCGTCATGCTCACGTTTATTAGCCTTCCGGGGTCTCCTGTTAGGGCTGAGCAGGTTGTTCTCACGCATGATGCGGTTGACACGCGCCTTGCCGGCCACCAAGGCATTTACCTTCCTTTTTGCCATTCGTTTCTTAACTTTTATATAACCCTCAGAGTTGAACTTGCTGTTCTTAATTTCTTTCTTTATCTCCTGCAAAACCTCTTCATCACCATGTTTGGGTTTCCTGCCACGCCTGCCTGTCCCGGGAGTAGGGTTTTCATACCAGGTACTGCTGCTGTAATCAACAACTTTAAAGATCAAACGCTTCGGATAAGGCTTTCCTGTTAGTGAATAACGTTCATTTATTAAAATGGAAATCATCTCCTTTTTAGTTTTGCGGCTAATTCGTTCTTTTTTTTTGTGAGTTCAAGCTCCATCTGCAATTGTCCGATCTTACGCTCGGCAGCAATGAGCTTTGAATCATCAGGTTTACGCTTAAACCCGTCAGATCCACTCTCGATAAATTGATCCCGCCAATGATGTATGTCGGCAAGGGTGACTCCGTATTCACGGCTAATTAACTCAGGATCCTCTCCACGCAACAAGGATAAAACTATTTCAGCCTTGATTTTCGATGTAAAATTCTTCCTCTTTTCCATAGCAGTTGTAAAAATAACTTTTATTTTTTACTGCTCGGTTTATTTGAGGGCTAATATAGAAGAAGAAAATGAACTTAGACAAGCAGAAAAACAGAAAACATATTTTGAACATTTAGACAGAAACCAAAAACAAAAAGAATTGCGAGAGAAGTTCTTAAGTGATTTCTCCAAATTAAGTTTGGTTGACAAGATTATTGCAATTATAACAGACACAAAACCCTTACATTATTATCCGACTGATATAGCAGACATTAATATTGATACTTTGAAATCACTGAGTTCTGAACAGCGAACTGGACTTTATAAAATAATAAAAAAGTATAGAATGACTGAGTGGCATGTCACGAAAGAACGAATACAACAACTTGACAGAAAATAGAAATACCACCCCTAATCGAGTGGACTGCCCTGCCGGTAGTTAACCGACAGGGAGAGCCCCTCACCACAAGACACTCGCAACCACAGGCACCGCATGACACCTGCACTGTGGATGCCAACCGATGAATCGAAAAGTCTTCGGATATCTTCCTTTCTTTGACTTACACACTGAACAGTTGAAGAAACGATTTGATCGGATGATTTCAATTCCGGAAATAATCAATACAACTGGTGAAAATCATTTAACTTTGTACTTCACTTAAAACAATTGCAAATGCACAGGCCAATCATAGTCCAACAAATTCAATCAGCTTTACACGAGTTGATTCCTGATGGGAAAGTAATACTTTTTGGCAGTGAAGCTCGTGGTGATGCCAGACCTGATAGTGATATTGATTTGTTGATTCTCATAGAAGGAGAAACTGTTCCTGTTGAGCAAGAAAAAGAGATAATTGGAGTTCTAAGTGACTTAACCGTCCAAACAGGAATTATAATTAGCTCGATAATTCTACCTCGTCATAAGTGGGAAAACAGGGATATCAAATCTCCTTTCTATTTCACTGTAATGAATGAGGGGATTGAATTGTAGGCAATCCCAACGTAATAACTTTTTAGATGGTTATTGTCTGATTCTAATACTCAACGATAACAACACAAAGAACCTTGAAATTTATTTTATATTTCTTTGTCGTTTTTAAATATTTGTTTTATATTTGTGCTTATAATTTAGTTTTCGACAACACATAATCCTAACAAAACAATTTAATAGCAAATTAGTATGAAAAATTCATTCAAAGCAATCTTAACAGTAATAATTGTTTCCTCTTTTATCGGATGTAGCTCAAATTTAAGAACAGCTAATGGAGGTTATAGTGATTTAAGTTTAACACGTGATTCTGAAGGATACACTATCAAAAGAATTCCGGAGATAAGCAGAACGGGAACCGCATTTTGGGGAATTCCTAAAAAACAAATTAAAGAGCAAGATGGAATTATTTTTAGATTTAACGGGATTACTCTCAATCGTTCAAAAAGGTTTTTACCAACTCTAACTCTCATTGGCATGACTGCTGTAGGAGCTGTTGGACTTCCAATTCTTTCATTCAGAGAAGACGAAATCGCACTCTATGCAATTGGTGCTGTTGCATCTTTACCAATTGCTGGAACAATAAATAACATCATCTGGTCAAATTCTGCTTACCAATATGCAGCATATAATATCAACCACAAATTAATTACTGAAAATCCTGAAATTGATGTTTTTCTGAATCCGAAATATGAGATTAAAAGACGCAATAGCTTATGGAAGCAAGAAACTACCATTAAGCTTAATGTTTTGGGTGCTAAAATAATTGAAGATAACATAGTCAACAGTAAAAGTAATCAAAATCATACCTATGTTAAAGAAGAATCAGTCACTCTTGAGCAATCACAAACAGAAGAGGTTACAATAACTCAAAATGTACATGTGAACCAAAACGTGCCAGTTCAACCACCAACGACTATTACAATACCAGAAAGTAAATCTACGACTACAGCCAAATCGACCGAAATCATATCAATTGCAGATGACAAGGGATTTAAAATTGGGGATATTGTAACTTTTAATGAAACTATCGTAAATAGGGGAATCACAATGGATCTGACCATCCGAAATGGTGAGATAATTGCAATTAAAAACAACAAATATACTATTAGCTATGAATTTGATAACAGAAAGAAAAAAACCACAAAAGCATATTCTGAAATAACAAAGACTGCCCAATAAACTTGTTGTTTCAAATGTGTATAAGTTGTAGTAAAATTGATTGTGTTTGCTCCTACAAACAGTCAAGTCAGTAAGAAACTCGCAACCATCGGCAACGCATGACACCTGCACTGCGGATGCCAGCCGATGAAACGGAACGACTTTGGATAT
>JAJTBW010000255.1 GCA_021286705.1 Sphingobacteriia bacterium | reverse complement strand
GTTTACGAGAAATTTCTACTTTTAACTGATGCTTTTTTGTGGGGGGATTACAGGTGATTGGCTAATAATTTTAAAGGAAACTAAAAATAAAATTGTGCTGATTTAACTTGGATGTGAATTGTATGGATGTAAAAAAGTACTAAATAAACGTTAAAGTAGTCATAAAACACATAAATATATCTTAAATGGATATAATAATTTACTTTAATTAAATAGTGTGCTCTAATGCTGCTTCGGTAAAAGTTTTTATGGTGAGGCATGGATGGAGCTTAAAGAGTTAATTCGTGGTGCACACTCTCTTGTTGAGGCAAAGGAAAAACGACGAATTACACAGGATGAAATGTCGATTCGTATTGGCGTTCATTGTCGAACATATATGGAGTATCAACGTGGAATTAATGCACCGCTGGCAATGAAAGCAATTCTTAATTTGCTTGCTTTACTGGATGATCAGGAAATCGTAAAAGTAATTCGTGAGTGGTCTCAGGAAAACATTGTTCATAAAGGTGAAGCTAATGACTAAAAAAAGTATAGAGAGTCGAAATTTAACTTCCAAAGCCCCTAAAGTGGCTATAGATTTGTTTGCGGGCGGCGGCGGTCTATCGCAAGGTCTGAAACAAGCTGGTTTTGTTGTATGTGCAGCAGTTGAAATAGAGCCGCATGCATGTGCAACATATCAGGCAAACCATGCTGACACCATATTATTTCAAAGAGATGTAAGAAATATTTCAGGTAATGAGTTGTTAAAATCGTCGCCGACAGGAGTGGTTGATTTGATTGCGGCTTGTCCTCCTTGTCAAGGATTTAGCTCATTGACAGCAAAGTACAAAAAAGAAGACGCAAGGAATGCGCTAATTTTTGAATTTGTAAGGCTTGTGGATGAAATTCGTCCTACAACAATTATGATGGAGAACGTACCTGGACTTGCAAATGGCAAAGGGAAAGCTGTTTTCAATTCTGCTATGGATGAATTTCGTGCTATGGGATATAAATTGACTTTTGAAGTACTAGAGGTTGCAAATTATGGCGTTCCTCAAAGTCGAAGAAGATTGGTTGTATTGGGAGGTTTAAATAATGAAATCCGTATACCACCAGCAAGTCATGGTAAAAAGCCATTAGCGAAGCAGAAAAAATGGGTGACTGTAAAAGAAGCAATAGGAGATGTAGCAAAGCCTGTAACTTTAAAAAAAGCAGGAACTTTAGGCGGTGAGGCACGAATGGGTTGGAATGTCGTGAGAGATTTATCAGAAATAAATAAAGCTAGGTTGCGGTCGATTAAGGCTGGGGAATCAAGAACTAAAATCCCTATGGAGCTTAGACCAGAATGCCATAAGAAAACCGAAATTGGTTTTACAAATGTGTATGGGCGGATGGCATGGAATGCGCCGTCCCCCACAATTACAGGTGGCTGCACAACATTAAGCAAGGGGCGATTTGGTCATCCCAGCCAACTCAGAACTATATCAGTGTATGAGGCTGCCTTATTACAAACATTCCCCTCAACATATAAATTTGACACAAAATTGATGGATAAGGTGTGTAATATTATAGGTAATGCATTACCGCCATTATTTGCAGAAAAAATGGCTAAAGAATGCTATAAGTTTATAGAAACGGAAGCAAGATGACCTCCAATAATGATGAATTTATTTTAGAGTTTTCAAATAGAGCGATTGAACATTTGGGTATTAAACTTTATCAAAATAAACCTACAAATGTTGTAGCTGAATTTGTGTCGAATTCTTGGGATGCCGATGCTAAAAAAGTTGATATAACTCTTATCGGTGGAGCAACTGGAGGAGTTACTATCACTGATAATGGGAGAGGAATGACTAGAGAACAGTTAATATCAGAATTCCTTATTATTGGCAGAAATAGACGTAAAGAACCATCAGAGAAAACTTTGGGCAATCGTAAACCAATGGGTCGAAAGGGTATTGGAAAACTCGCTGGATTTGGTATTGCCAAAACTGTTGATGTCTTATCAATTCCAAACCCAAAATTAAGAGAAAGCACTGATAATGGCAAGAGTGAGGCAAAACTCTATTGGTTGAGATTTAATTTAGCTGATATTTTGGCTACTCCTTCAGAGAATGGAAAATCAGGATACTCACCTATAGTGATTGCTGATGGATTACCAATTAATCAAATAAGTTCTTTATTCAAGGAAGAAGATGTTGAGTCAACTTTCAAAGACTTTCTAACCAATGCAAATAATGGTGAAGGTGGTGTTTGTGTTTATTTGCATGATGTGACAATCAAGAAAGCTATAAATCCCGAAGTGCTTTTAAGTTCACTTGCGCATAGATTTACAGTAACAATGCTACATCCAGATTTTGTGGTAAAAGTAAATGATAAAAGTGTTGATCCAAAAACTGCACTTCCAAAATTCCAAGATTTTTCAATTGGAAGTATTGATGACATTCAGTCAGATAAAATAGTTATTGGCGATGTTGAGCATGAAATCAAATATTGGGTAGGATTTGTATCATTACCCGATTCTGAGTGGTCAATCGAGAATGCTGGAGTTGGTGTCTATACTCACCATAAAATTGCACAAGATCGACCGTTCTTTTTTGGTATAAAGGGAAAGGAAATATTTTCAAGATACATGTACGGTGTTGTTGAGGCAGATTGGTTGGATGAATTGCCTGATGATGTTGTTTCTACTGATAGACGTTCTATAAATTGGGATGATGACGCGACACTTGCTTTACATGAATGGGGAGCAAAAAAAGTTTTAGAGTGGATTGAAAAATATCGCACTTGGAAAAAGAATAAGCCTAAGCAAGAAATTATCGATCTAATTCGAACAATCCCTTCAGCGACTGGTTTATCAGCTCCTGAAGAGGAGGCTCTAACCGAGTTGTTGAGTGAAGTATTCATCACTTTAGGAAATAACGACGATGCAAAGTTGAATATTGCAACAAATTTTGCTTCAGCATGGACACATGAACCAACCCGAAAGCTTACTCAATCGCTTTGGAAGGAAGTAGTAAACAAAACTGGCAACTCAGCTGAAATAATGAGTGGATTAATTGAGCGACTAAGAGAAAGTATGGTGCCAGAAGCTATGAGCGTGGCTGTAACTGTCGCTCAACGCATTGGTGCAATTACTTCTTTGATGCACCTAATTGATAAAGGAAGTACAGAGACTAAATTACAGCACTTAATTGAACAATTTCCTTGGATTTTAGGTCCTGAATGGGAATTGCTTTGTGCAAATAGAACTATTAGAAAATTGGTTGAAGATAAATTTCCTTCCCATTTTGAAATGCCAGTATCTCAGGAAACAATGCTGGTTCAAAATAAAAGGCCAGATTTTGTTTTTTTATCAGATGTTGCTGAAAGAAGTGAACATGTTGTGTTTGAACTGAAGGGACCTGAATGCGAGAAAACACTTAGGATTGATGAGTATAGGCAACTTTCGTCATACTTAGATACTATTTATGATGCTCGTCCAACAGTACCGATAAAGGGTGTTTTGATTGGTCATGATAAAGGTGGGTTTGCTGAAACAGACACAAGGATTGTAGTCATGAGGTGGGATGAAATATTTATGGCTGCTAGGAGTTCTCATTTATCTTTCCTTTTATCATTGCTTACCGTGTCCTCACCAGCGCGAGACGATCAGCGAATGAAACAAATTGCGGACTTTGGTGGTAAAGAAACGATTGAACTGCTGCAAAAATTCGCTAGTTTTTCTGATTTAGGAAAAGATGTTTTACAAGCCTTACCGCCAGTTTCAAATTGATTCGCTACTTAAAAAAATATGTATTTCTTGTACAGGCGTAAACTAGTCTCGAATAATTACAGAATTAAGAGCTGGCATTAGAATTAATCTCGAATAAACATGTATGAATAGATGGTGAAATACAGTTTAGTCTTGATTAATTTTGTAAATAATATTAATATTTAACTTTAAAAAAATCACATAATTTATTGATTTTAAAAATAACTC
>JAJTBW010000254.1 GCA_021286705.1 Sphingobacteriia bacterium | reverse complement strand
ATCCACCGGGTTTCGACTATGCTCATCCACCGGGTTTCGACTATGCTCATCCACCGGGTTTCGACTATGCTCATCCACCCTCCGATGCCTGAGCGAAGTCGAAGGCAGTGAAGTGGGGAAGCGCGGGAGAATTGGTATTTTCCTACATGAAAATTTGCATCCCATATCTAATAAATTCATAGCAGGATAGCACAGAGCATATCCAATTACGGACTTTCTTATAGGGTTAGCATCTTGTTAAACTCTAAGAATTAATCACATATCAATATTTTTGATTTTTTGTCATGTACTTAGAAAAATGACAAAATTAATTTGACATAACGTTACATTTACCTATTTTAGATGATTGAATTCGTCAACTGTTTTGATATAATTCAAAATATATCTTGATAGATAAAATCAGATAAATTGGCGAAGCAAATAACGATTCATAGGCTTGTTAAAGTTGGATTGGAATATATACAGGCTATTAGAGATTTTCACCCTACAGGACAGAGTGTGTTTGTTAAAAGAAGAGCAAAATGGCAGAAAAACGATTTGGTGATATACTCCAAGGAGAAACTGAGGCCAATGATACTCAAGACTTGGAAAGTAAGAGGCTTACAAACAATATTGATTTTATTTTATGGGCGACTGATAGTGCCTATTGGGAATTCGATTGTCAAACTGGCATTATTAACTATACAGACAAAAAAGCAGAACTACTGGGATTTACGCCGGAAGAACTGGGGAATGATTCTGCCAGAATAGCATCGATGATACATCCTGATGATTATAAAACCGTCATGAAGGCAATGAGCGATCATCTTCAGGGGATTACTGAAACATATGAAGTTGAATATCGAATTAAAACCAAAGATGGTATTTGGAAATGGTTTTTTGATAAAGGCAAAGTAGTTGACAGAGACTTAAACAAGAACCCATTACGAGCAGTAGGGGTAATTCAAGACATCTCAGATAAAAAGCGGGCCTCTATAGAACTAACCCAAAGCAAACAACGGTTCGAGAACATCTTTCAACTGAATAATGATGGTATTGCGGTAATCAATCAGTCAGGTGTAATCTTCGATCTGAACCAGCGACTATGTGACATTCTGGGAGAACCTTTCCCCTGCATTAAGGATCAGTATATTTGGGATGTATTGCTAAAATACAGCAGTGATAACAAAGAAAATAGTGCCCGTCTATCATCTTTAAAGAAACAATTCCATAACCTGATCAGAAGTGATAGACACTCCATTAATACGCATCCAATTGAGATCAGTTTTCTGACCGATTCGGGTCAAAAAAAGATAGTAGAGTTAAGATATTTCATTGTTCCCGGTGATGATGAGGTGTTACTATACGGTATCATTCACGATATAACCCATATTATCAATAACAGAAATGACCTTCTTCAGGCGATGAAGGAGATTGAAGAGAGTGAAAAGAAATACCGCCTTATAGCTGAAAACACCTCCGATGGCATTATAGTTCTGGGAGCAGATACCCAGATTCAATATGTATCGCCCTCTTATCAGAGAATATTCGGGAGAACCGATACTAACATGTTAGAGCTAAATGCAACCTCTATTTATGAATTAATCCATCCGGATGACCGAGATGAACTATATGCCAGAATTTATGCAGCCATTGAAGCTAAAAAACCAGACCTATTCTATACTTTCAGGACAAAAGGTCCTGGTGAAGGATATATCTGGCGAGAGGATCATGCTAACTTTAATTACGATGCTAACGGGGAACTAATCAACACACATGTCATTAGTAGAAATATCGACGAAAGGAAACGGGCAGAAGAGGAGATAAACAAATTACATAAAGCTATTGAGAGTGCGAAAACAGCCTTTATCATAACCGATGTTAATGGTACCATAGAGTATGCGAATCCTCATTTCTCAGAGCTTACTGGTTATACAGCCGAAGAATATCTTGGGCAAAACGTCAGCCTGCTTCAATCAGGAATTCATGGTGCAGAATACTATGCATCTCTTTGGGAAACTATAATATCAGGAGAAACATGGGAAGGGGAATTTTTCAACCGAAAGAAAAATGGCGAATTATACTGGGATCATTCTATTATATCTCCAGTTAAAACTCAACTTAACGCAATCACTCACTTTGTAAACATCAAAACGGACATCACCTATCTCAAGAACATTGAGCAGACAATGAAGAATGCAAAAGTCAAAGCGGAAGAGAGTGAAAAACGGCTCGCCGAGGCTCATGAGATAGCAAAATTAGGAAGCTGGGAATTAGATATCGAATCAGGCATATTCAATTTTACTGACAGTTTTTTCAAGATGTTACATACATCTATCGAGGAGATGGGTAGCTACCAAATGCCAGCCACGGAATATGCCAGAATTTTCGTACATCCGGAAGACGCACCAATGGTGGCCGAAGAGATAAAAAAAGCCATTGAAACTGAAGATCCAAATTTCACAAATACCGTTGAACATCGAATAATCTTTAAAGACGGTAATTTAGGTTATATAAACGTCCGATATTACATAATTAAAGACATTTGGGGTAAGACAATCAAGACCTATGGAGTAAACCAGGACATTACTACCAGAAAATTAGCAGAAGATGAACTGCGCAATGCTATGATACGTGCGGAAGAGGCTAACAGACTTAAGTCGCACTTCTTGCACAATTTGTCGCATGAAATAAGAACTCCCATGAATGGCATTATCGGGTTTTCCGGTTTACTAAACGACTCCAATCTAACCCAAGACGAGAAGAAGTTGTATGTCAATATCATTCAAAGTAGTAGCGCTCAACTGCTACGAGTCATCGATGATATCCTGGAGATCTCCAATTTTGAGACAAACCAAGTCAAAATCAGAGAGACAGAATTTTCTCTAAACGATTTGTTGATGGAATTATTTGCCATATTTAACTTAAAAGCAAAACAACTTAACCTTCAACTCTACCTTCAAAAGGCGCTTCCTGATGACTTGAGTTTTATCAGTTCAGACAAAGCAAAAATCCTTAAAATACTTAGTAACCTAATTGAAAATGCAATTAAATTCACTAGCTCAGGTTTTGTAGAGATTGGATACTCTATTAAAAACGACACGCTTGAATTGTTTGTAAAGGACACCGGTATTGGCATTGCACCAGAGAAACACAAAGCCATTTTCGAGAGATTTTCTCAAGAATCCAGTGAAATTGCAATTAAACATGGCGGCCTAGGCCTAGGCCTTGCCATTGCAATGGAGAATGCTAAGCTCTTAGGAGGAGACATCTCTCTTATCTCCGGAAAAGGTGAAGGAACACTATTTATTGTAGATATCCCATACAAACCGACCAGAATCATTGAGGCTAGCCAAATAAGCCTGAATGATTATACTAAAGAAGAAAAGAGTCATCGTACTATTCTAGTCGCAGAAGATGAAGAGATCAACTTCATGTACGTTGAAATGATATTTAAAAAAGAGATGGAAGGGAAATATCAGTTAATCCATGCTAAAAACGGAAAAGAGGCCGTCGACATTTGCCAAAAAGACCCGAGTATTGAATTAGTACTTATGGACATTAAGATGCCTGTCATGAACGGCTATGAAGCTACAACTCTTATAAAAGCCTCTTTTCCTAAACTACCGGTTATTGCTTTAACTGCATATTCATCTGAATCAGATAAAGAGTATGCATTATCTCATCAATTTGATGAATTCATAGCAAAACCCATCAATAAAACGCTCTTTAAGAATCTAATTCAAAAACACCTAGATATTCAATAACATTATCAATTTAAAACAACCTTTACAAAAGCATTAAGTGGTTTCTTTTAACCCATTAAAACCCATAACCCCATACATCAGAACGTCTCTCTCCTAAAACATGGTAATCCTTCTCTTCAATAGCTTTAACAACCTTCTCACGATCAGTATATAGCGACTTATGTTTTAGATTATATAGTGACAATCCAAAACTGAAGATAACCATTGCCACTACTGTTATCTTTATGAA
>JAJTBW010000042.1 GCA_021286705.1 Sphingobacteriia bacterium | reverse complement strand
AGCACGAAAGGCACGAAAACTGCTAGATGAAGAATTTCGTGTTTTTAGTGTTTTTTGTGGTTAAATGTAATCTGCAATTCAAAATTCAAAGATTGACTAATAGCCGCTGGCTAGACTAAATTCAAAATTCAAGAATTCAACGATTTGCAAGCACCAAACAGCAGCTGGCTACTAGTTGCTGGCTAGATATACAGGTTAACCGGATAGAGTTCTCTGACAAGTTAAAGAGATATCCTATCACAAAAAAAATAATACGTCATTTCCCTGATCTAAGATCCATCTGTGCAACTTTTGGGCTTTATACCAAATAAACGCTGGAAAAAGTTCCCTTTTTTTCTGTATCGATCTTCTATAGATTTCCGATGAGCTTTGGCTTGATCTAATCTGGCTTTGCCGGCTGGAGACTGCATGTTATAATGTCTCTCCTCATTTTTCTTAAAAGTTGCAGCTCGTTTCTTCTCATCTGCCTTCTTCTTCTTCTCCATCCTAATTGCTGATTTCTCTGCCGTACTCTTTTTCTTTAAAAAACAACTCTGAGTAGTCACTGACAATAAAAGCAATAAAACCAGGATACCGTTAATATTGCATATATGTCTGAAAGAGTATTTATTAGAGAAGTGACCTAGTCTCATGGCAAAAATAATATCAAATTTCTGGCGTTAGATTTCAGTTGATGCATTCCATGGCGATGACTTGTAACCGACATCCCATAAGCGTTGCAATTTACTATTTTTGTTCTTGATTTAAACTATTTTAATCATGTCCTATTCTCTTATTCGTAGATTTTTAATCATTACCCTTTTTTTATTCTCATCCACTATCTGGGTTGCCTGCTCTGACGATGACCCAGAACCGGAAATACCCTATGCTTACGTCGATTTTATTATTGATCCCTCTTCTATTCAATATAATAATCTTGATATCCCTGGTAATTATGCATACGTAAATGGTGGCTATCGTGGCATCATAATATACCATTTTACTCAGGATGAATATATAGCCTACGAAAGGACATGCACCTATGACCCACAAGAGACCTGCTCAAAACTAAAAGTTGATAAATCAGGCCTGATTGCAGTAGATTCATGTTGTGGCTCAAAATTTATCCTTCTTGATGGCTCACCCATGGAGGGAAGCAAAGCAACTATTGTATTAAGGAGATACCAAACTACCTACGATCCCTATTACCGAAGACTTCATGTCTACAACTAGCCTCACCAACCGCTTCTATGTATAGCTTAATTAGCCATTAATCACAAACCGTCGTATTTTATTGTTCCGGAATTGTATTGAAGAAACCCTTAAAGAAAAAAATCGGATTGAAAGAATTTAGCCAACAGGCCATAGACTTCATTCAATCCGATTCTATTTTAGTGAAAACCAATAATACTAAAATGTAATATTGGCGACTATTAATTAATAACGATAGTGTTCAGCTTTATACGGGCCGTTTTTATCTACACCGATGTATGCAGCTTGCTCATCGCTCAGCTGAGTAAGTTTAACGCCAATTTGCTCGAGATGAAGTCTTGCAACCTCTTCATCGAGTTGTTTTGGAAGACGATAAACATCAACTGCCAGGTCTTTATTCCATAACTCCAACTGAGCCAAAGTTTGATTACTGAAGGAGTTACTCATTACAAATGAAGGATGTCCAGTTGCACAACCAAGATTAACAAGACGACCCTCTGCAAGAATAAATAGTGACCGTCCATCTTCAAAGAAATACTGATCAACTTGTGGCTTAACCTGAACCCTACGAGCACTCTTTAAGTCATTCAAAGCATCTACCTGAATCTCATTATCAAAGTGGCCAATATTACAAACTATAGCCTGATCTTTCATCTTTAACAGATGATTGAGCGTTATGACATCCTTATTTCCAGTACATGTAACATAAATATTACCCTCTGCTAATGCATCTTCAATAGTAGTCACTTCAAAACCCTCCATTGCAGCCTGTAATGCACAAATTGGATCTATCTCAGTAACCAGAACCCTTGCACCATAGCTACGCATGCTATGAGCACAACCTTTACCAACATCACCATAGCCAAGAACAACAACCACTTTACCGGCAATCATAACATCGGTTGCACGTTTTATACCATCGGCCAGTGATTCACGACAGCCATATAGATTGTCAAATTTCGACTTGGTAACAGAGTCATTAACATTAATAGCTGGTACAAGTAAAGTTCCATTCTCTTTCATCTGATAGAGTCTATGAACGCCTGTAGTGGTCTCTTCAGAAACACCCTTAAGTTCAGCTACTGTTCTATGCCAACGTTGAGGATCTTCTACTAAAATTCTTTTTAAGGTCTCTAAAACAACCTCTTCCTCTCTGCTTGAGGCAGTCACATTTAAAACAGTTGCATCATTCTCAGCTTGATATCCTTTATGGATAAGTAAGGTTGCATCACCTCCATCATCAACAATAAGATTTGGACCCTTACCACCTGGGAAACTTAATGCCTGACCTGTTGCCCACCAATACTCTTCAAGTGTCTCACCTTTCCATGCAAAGACCGGCACCTTTGAATCACGAACAACTGCGGCTGCAGCATGATCCTGAGTGGAAAAGATATTGCAACTAGCCCATCTAACATCAGCACCAAGAGCCACGAGTGTCTCTATCAAAACAGCGGTCTGAATAGTCATATGAAGCGAACCGGTGATACGAGCTCCTTTTAGTGGCTGTAATGGAGCATACTTCTTACGAATTGCCATCAAACCGGGCATCTCCTTCTCAGCAATGAGAATCTCTTTGCGACCCCAGTCAGCCAATGACATGTCTTTTACCTTATAATCAAAATTGAGATCTGACATCTTCTTATATAGTTTATTTATTTCAGAGGAAAAGTTTGCAAATATAGTGCTAATCCTTAAAACTACCCCTGAATTGCAAGGTTTATCTTTCTCAAAAGCATTGGTTTTGGTACTTTTGCACCCGGAATATCATGCCCATACTAAATTCAATACTCACGCCGGAACAGATCAAAATCGAGATCTGGCACATCACTGAAACAGTTGATGAGCTACTAAATTTGGTCATTCTTACTCCTGCGGGCAGACGTCTATTCGATTCTTACAGAAATGAGAAGAGGAAAAAAGAGTGGCTAGCATCACGCTTACTCCTTCAAAATCTAAATAACGGTAACCCGGTAACCGTTAGATATACTAAAAAAGGACGTCCCTTTAAGCAAAAATCAATGCCATGGTTTTCTATCTCTCATACAACTGATTATGTTGCCGTAGCAAGCTCAATATCTGCCCCGGTAGGAGTGGATATTGAAAATATATCAGCTCGTATCCTTAAGATTAAGAATCGATTTCTATCCTCAATAGAACTAAATCAACTTACTGACACCTCAGATATTGCAACTCTGATGACCTGTTGGTGCATTAAGGAGGCCACCATAAAACATCTGGACCTTCCCGGTATCGACTTTCAAAACAACATTCAAATTCAGATCTCACAATCTAAATCTCTTTCGCACGTTGATGTTCAAATAACCGAAAAGAAAAACAGAACGTTAACGGCAATCACCCCCTCTTTATCAGACAAGTTCATCCTTTCGTATACAATAAATCCAATTGATAATGAAATTCAATTTTAACTCTCCTCTCCTCTCAATTCTTCTGCTTCTCTTACTCGCACTCTCTGCCTGTGACTCCAAACAGAAAAAAGAGGGTCCTGCAACTATAAATGCTGAAATCTCTCAATTTCCGGGTAAGTATCTCTATTTGGCAGAAGTATCACCTGATAAATTTAAGCCTATAGATTCTATTCCTGTTAACCAGCAAGGTACCTATAAGTTTTCAGTTAAACTTACCTCCACAGGTATCTATTTCCTACAGGGTGGGCCAGGAAGAATCATTCTTATAGTTCATCCGGGATCAGAAATCTCTATCAACTCTTCCGGAGATGATATGCAGGGTAAAGTAAAAATTACCGGCTCTGATGAGTCTCAAAGACTTAATGAATACCTGATGGCCTTTGATAATGAAAAGGAGATTATTGGAAGACTTGGATTGGCTCTTGAAAAAGGTAAAGAGAGAAAAGATTATTCTGTTCTTCGCGACTCAATTGCTACGGTATACAGATCTCTCTTTGAAACACAAAGAGCCCTCACAATAAAATACATAAAATCAAACCTCTCATCACTCGGCTCAATCATTGCTATTAACCAGCGTTCGGGACCGAACCCTGTACTTGACCCTGTAGCTGATTTTAAAATCTTTGCCTCTGTAGACAGTTCAATGATGACCAACTATAAGGATAATCCTCATTCTCTCTACTTTAACAAATCTCTTAATGAGGTGAAAAAGAAAATTGCTGAGAAAAAACTTAATGATGAGAGACTTGCTCCCGGTAAAGTTGCCCCTAACTTTACTATGTCACAAGGAGATGGAAAGAACATAAGTTTATCCGACTTCTTAGGTAGTACCGTATTACTCCAATTCTGGGGCTCCTGGCAGGAAGGTCAAACCAATGAATGGTTAGCTCTACGAAAACTTCATTCAGAGACAGCCTCTAAAGCAACATTTATATCAATTGGACTGGAACACGATGAAAAACAATGGACAGAGGTAATTAATAAGTATAAACTATCCTGGTTTCATCTCAGCGATTTCAAATTCGATTCCTCACCCGTAATTACCATGTACAATCTGGGAAACCAACTTCCAGTCTATTTTATTATTGCTAAAGATGGCACTATCTATGGTAGATACTCCTCTGTTAAAGAGGCTGAACCAGAACTTAAAAAACTGATAAAACTATAACTCTTCCGCCTAAAAATCTTGTGGGTGGATAGTCAGCAGATTCAAATTATGCTGGTTATCCACCCACCTCTGTTAATCTCGATTTCGTAAAAGAGACTAGGAATCGCCTCTCAAATTACACCCCTAGGCGCATAGCTAAGACAATAACTCCATTGGTTTTAAAAGCGAAATAGCACTAACAACATCCATAACGCCATCAAAAGAGAGTTGAAGTTTACCATTCACTTCACGCATCCTGCATAACCTTTGATTAGCCTGTACAAACTTTAGAACAGCAGTAAAACGATCACTTTGGAAGTATGCATGTTGCGAATCTCCAACGAAATAACCCGTTAGGCGGTTTCCTTTTAATAAAACCTTTTCAAAGCCTATTCTGGAGGCAATCCACCTTAACCTTAACGCATTAACCAAGTCAAGAGCCGGTTGAGGTAGTTGACCAAAACGGTCAGTCAACCTATTAACCCAAGCCTGTAAATCCTTTTCACGATCAATGTTGTCAAGCTCTTTATAAAGCAGAATTCTCTCTGACATACTTGAGACATAATCGCCGGGTAGCATGATTTCAAGATCTGACTCAAAGACACAATCTGTTACATCTGGTTCGGTGCTCTCCTCATAAAGGCCGGCAAATTCACTCTCTTTGAGCTCTTTTATTGCCTCATCAAGAATCTTTTGATACATCTCATATCCCAGATCGCTAATAAAGCCACTTTGCTCTGCCCCTAACAGATTGCCTGCCCCCCGAATATCAAGGTCACGCATAGCAATATTAAATCCACTACCGAGGTCACTAAATTCCTCAAGAGATTTCAACCGTTTTCGTGCATCATCTGGCAAGGAAGCCAGCGGAGGAGAGAGCAGGTAACAGAATGCTTTCTTATTTGAACGACCAACCCGACCCCTTAACTGATGAAGTTCACTTAAGCCAAAATTCTGGGCATCATTTATTATAATGGTATTAACATTTGGTATATCAAGACCTGACTCTATAATAGTTGTAGCAACCAAAACATCAAAATCGCCTTCAACAACACCCATCATGATCTCTTCAAGTTTCTTCCCATCCATCTGACCATGGCCTATAGCCACAGAAGCATCGGGAACAAAGCGTTTAATCATTCCGGCTACATCCATAATGTTTTGAACCCGGTTATGGACAAAAAAGACCTGACCGCCACGACCTATTTCATAGCGAATAGCATCACGGATGGTCTCTTCTGAAAAGCCTCGTAACTCAGTTTGAACAGGTTGCCGATTAGGGGGAGGCGTATTAATAACAGAGAGGTCTCTTGCTCCGAGCAGTGAAAACTGAAGCGTCCTTGGGATTGGGGTTGCCGTCAATGTTAAGGTATCGACGTTCACCCTTAACTGTTTTAATTTCTCTTTCGATGAGACTCCAAATTTCTGCTCTTCATCAACAATTAAAAGTCCGAGATCTCTAAACTGAACATCTTTGCTTAAGAGACGATGAGTACCTATAAGGATATCAACCTTCCCATCGGAGGTATCCTTCAGAACCTCCTTAATCTTGGCTGAAGTTCTAAATCGGTTAATGAAATCAACTCTAGCCGGGAAGTCCTTTAAACGATCTTTAAACGTCTTATAATGCTGAAGTGCAAGAATAGTTGTTGGTACCAATACGGCCACCTGTTTACTATCTGCTACAGCTTTAAAAGCAGCCCTGAGCGCCACCTCAGTCTTACCAAATCCGACATCCCCACAGACAAGCCTATCCATGGGCATTGTCTTTTCCATATCAGCCTTGACATCCTGAGTAGCCTTATATTGATCAGGGGTATCTTCATATAGGAAAGAGGCCTCCAATTCATGTTGAAGATAGGTATCGGCACTGTACGCAAAACCCTCTGATGCTTTTCTTGCCGCATAGAGTTGAATCAATTCACGGGCAATATCCTTAAGCTTCTGCTTGGCCTTTGTCTTCTGGGTAGTCCATGCTGAACCCCCTAATCGATGAATGGTTGGAGGTGTACCATCTTTACCCGTATATCGGGCGATCCTATGTAACGAATGAATTGAGACATATAAAACATCGTTATTCTGGTAAATCAACCTGATTACCTCCTGCTGCCTACCGTTATTCTCAATTATCTCGAGGCCATCATAACGACCAATACCATGGTCAATATGAGTCACAAAGTCCCCCTGTTTAAGATTAGACAGCTCTTTTAACGTGATTGCCTCTTTACCAGCAAAACCATCACGAATTCTATACCTATGAAAACGATCAAATATTTGATGATCAGTATAACAAGCAACTCTATGGTCAAAATCAATAAAACCCTCGTGTAGCCCCAATTGAAGATACTTAACGGCTACTCTCTCCTTCTCAGTTTTTCCTTGCTCAAGATCTTCAAAGATAGTTTGAAGACGGTTGAGCTGTCTCTCTTGATCAGCGCAGATTATGTTGATATAGAGTTCAAGGGTATGTTTTCTTAAATTATCAAGAAGGAGTTCAAAGTTTCTGTTAAATGGAGGTTGACTTTGTGTTCTAAAGACAATTGACTCACCCTTAAAATGGCTACCGGTACCATATTCTATTACCTTTCTGGCACCAAGTTCTTTAAAGAATTCTCGACCACCCATAAAGAGTTCACCCGGGGCAAGGTGCTTTATATCTTTATTCAGATTCTCAAATATCTCTCTTGCCTTATCAAGTTCACGCTCTAGTCGATCATGGATAAAAGTAACATCATCGACCCACCAAACGGCACTCTCCGGCAGATATGCTAAAAGGGTTTCTCTAGCCTCTTTCGATAAACGATTCTGGACATCAGGAAGCAGGCTAATCTTAGTCATCCTCTGTTTCGAGAGTTGATCAACAGGATTAAAAGTTCGTATTGACTCAACCTCATCGCCTGAAAACTCTATACGATAAGGGAATTCATCTGAGAACGAAAAGACATCAACAATGCCTCCTCTGATAGAGAACTCCCCAGGCTCAACAACAAAATCAGTCCTGTTAAAACCATACTCATATAAGACATCTGTCAGAAAATCCATGCTTACCTCCTCCCCTTCACGTAAGGAAAAGGTGTTTTTCTTAAGGATCTGGCGGGTAACAACCTTCTCACTTAGAGCCTCAGGATAAGTTACTACCACCAGGTTTCTTCCGACACTATTAACTTTATTAAGAACCTCAGCACGAGAAAGGACATTAGCATTATCCGTTTGCTCAATCTCATAAGGGCGCCGATAGGCTGTTGGAAAGAAGAGAATTCGCCGCTTATCAAACGGAAGCTCACGTTCATTAAAAATCTGTTCAAGGTCATTGAAGCAATATGCAGCACGCTCCTTATCATCAACAACCAAGACATGTACGGCATTGTCCAAGCTATGAATGGCCCCTAAAACAACCGTTAAAGCAGACCCATGAATACCGGTCACATGTAACCGGTTTTTATGCTCCCCCGATAAAGCCTCCTTAATCTGATTAACTTGCTTGTGCTCTTTATATAAAGCAATAAGATCCTTGTTTATCACAGCAGTCAAGAATTGAGATGCAAAGGTAGCGAGGTTTATTAAAAGTCGGCTCTTTAAGTAGTGTTAACCATAAGGATTTATTTAGAAGAGTAAGCTTTAACTGAACCTTTAACTTAATGAAAACTAGAATAAATACAATCAAATAGAGTACAACTTAAAAACATTTTATTAGCTTGCGTTCTAATTGATAACATCCTTCCAAATGAGATTTTTACAGACTGAATTAATTATCTGAGGGAGTAGTGATTCAGAAAAAGACAACATCAACCTTCAAAATCAAACCAAAACGACTAATGAGACCAAGACTTACCATTTTAAAAACAGATATTACAGAGCTTGATGTCGATGCCATTGTCAACGCTGCCAATAAAAGACTAGCGGGAGGGGGTGGTGTAGATGGAGCAATTCATAATAAAGGGGGAATAGAGATTCTAAGAGAATGTCAAGAAATCGTTACCAGACAAGGGTTTCTTGAGACCGGCAAAGCGGTAAGTACATCGGCAGGAAATCTTCCCTCTAAATATGTTATTCATACTGTAGGGCCAATCTACTCAAACAGTCCCCAAGACAAGGAACAACTTGCAAGCTGTTATATAGAATCACTAAGAATTGCTCAGCTGCTTCAAGTTAAAACCATTGCATTCCCGAACATATCTACGGGCATCTATGGCTATCCCAAAGCAGAAGCGGCGTCGGTGGCAATTAGTACCGTGAGGAACTTTATAGATACAAAAGCTGAGAATAATTGTATTGAAGAGATCATCTTTGTCTGCTTTGACGAAGAAAACTTCAAATTATATCAACAAATGATTTAATAGGTGGAGCTATTGAAGGCCTTAGATTAATAGTGTTCGTTACCTTTGCTGTATTAAACTAGCAATGACCAAGGAGGGTCTGCTACAGAAACTAAATCTATGGCATATTCTGCAGAAGAACTTAGAAATATCTTTGAATCTGAATTAGGTTCAATTAGCTATCCGAATGAGCCCAAACTACTTTATAATCCTATTGAATACGCATTATCACAAGGCGGAAAAAGATTACGACCAGTACTTCTTCTTTTGACCAATCAGATATTTGGAGGAGCTATTGAGAAAGCAATGCCTGCCGCACTTGCAATAGAGATCTTTCATAATTTCACTTTGGTGCATGACGACATCATGGACGCTGCTCCATTAAGAAGAAATGTTCCCACCGTTTATAAGAAGTGGAATCAAAATGTAGGAATCCTTTCAGGAGATACCATGTTCGCTCAATCATCACGTCTACTGGCTAAAATAGAACCTTCCCTACTCCCTGAAATCATAGAGCTTTTTTTCAAAACAGCCATTGAGGTCTGTGAAGGGCAACAATATGACATGGATTTCGAATCTCAAGAAGAGGTATCATTAGAGACCTACATGGAGATGATTCGTCTAAAAACTGCTGTGTTACTGGCAACAAGTCTAAAAACCGGTGCCATTTTGGCTAAGGCCCCCGTTTCAGAATCAGAGAAACTATACACCTTTGGAATTCATATAGGACTTGCCTTTCAAATAATGGACGATCTTCTTGATGTCTTTTCAGATCAAGAACTGTTCGGAAAACAGACTGGCAATGATATCGTAACAAACAAAAAGACATGGCTCTACCTGAAGGCTTATGATCTGGCAGATGAAGCAACAAAAGCTAAACTTGATAGTGCATTCGGATTATCAAACCAATTCGCAAAAGTAAAAGTCGAAACAGTCACTGAGCTATACAACTCTCTGGGCATTAAAGAACTTGCCTATCAGGAGATATCAAATCATTATTTAAAGGCCGTAAAGGTATTCGAAAGTATTGATTTACCTGATGAGACAAAGGAACCATTGAAGAAAATTACTCTTGCAATGGCCAAACGCGCCTTCTAAATGATAATACTATCTTGCTATTTGTTTACTTCCTATCAAAGGAGGCAAAGCCTTTCCACATACTATTTCCAACTACGGTAAATTTGATTTGAATCAAATTACCTAAACCCGTATACCTTTTAAACAAAAAGGTTACGATATTTACATTGATATAGAAGCTTGGATAAATTATTCTTTGCATTAACTATTCTATAAAATGATTATTCCGGAAAAGGTAATTAAAGGAGATAGAATACATGTGGTGGCACCTGCAGGACGTGTTAATAAAAACCATGTAAAGCGATCAATAACCAACTTAACCCATCTAGGATTTGAGGTTATAGAAGGAAATTCACTTTTTGAAGAGTACGGTAGCTTCGCCGGTAATGATAAACAAAGGCTTGATGATCTTCAGAAAGCTCTTGATGACCCAAAGGCGAAGGCCATAATGTTAGCTCGTGGTGGCTATGGTGTTCTAAGAATTATTGACAAGTTAGATTTAGCATCGTTCAAGAACCATCCAAAGTGGGTAATTGGATTTAGTGATAATACCGCTCTATTAAACCTTCTTCACAAAAATGGAATTGCATCCATTCATGGGGCAATGCCGAACAGTCTACCTGAAGACCTTAACGATATCGCCTGGGTAAGTCTACTCAGATTACTTACCGGGCAGACAAATGAAATTATAGCAGAATCCTCTCCTTATAATAGAACCGGAGAGATTTCAGGAGAGATTATTGGCGGAAATCTAACTCTTTTGTCATCTACATTAGGTTCGAGTACACAAGTTGATACGCAAGGGAAAATCCTATTTCTTGAGGATATCTCAGAGTACCATTACAAACTGGATCGAATGATGATGACATTAGGTAGGGCAGGTATATTTGATAATATCGTTGGATTGTTAGTTGGTCAATTAACAGAGATGATAGATGGAGGGTATGGGAGTTCACCAGAAGCGATTATCTCAGAATTAATCACCAGATACAACCCTCATTGTCCAGTTGGATTTAATCTTCCATGTGGTCATATTACATCAAACCAATCTATTGCTCTGGGTTTTCCTAGTCAGATTAAAATAACCGACACTGAAACCACAATAAAGCAATCTCACTGATTTTCTCCCAATAGTCTAGTAACCCTTATTTTCACAATTCTAATAGCACTATGAATCAAGCCTACCAATTAGGGATCCAAGGTGAGCAGTTTGCAGTGGAGTATTTAACCTCAAATGGAGTTAAGATACTAGAGACAAACTGGAAAGCCGGAAATAATGAAATCGATATTATCGGATCTGAAAACAACATTCTCCTTATTATTGAGGTAAAAACAAGAAGTTCTGACTATTTCATAGCGCCTTATGCATCTGTTAACAAAACAAAGCAAAACATTCTAATAAGAGCCGCTAACCTCTACATACTCAAAAATAATTGGAAAGGAGAGACCCGGTTTGATATAATTAGTATTGTCATAGAAAATAATAGCCCCCCCAAGATTGAGCATATAAAGGATGCTTTCTATCCTAGAATTATGTAAAAAAGGTGATGAGGTTAGCATCACTGCTTCCCTCATCACCTGCCCTTAAGGGCCTAATCAATCGCTCGCCTAAAACCTAAATGGAAGAATGAGTAACCAACCCTTATTAAAGAGTCTTTACGATTGACTAAATCACCAATTAATAACCAGACGACAAACAACTAAATCAGTATAAAGAAATAGTTAGGATATATCACCAGAACACATCCTAACTATCTCTACTTAAGCATGAACTATTTTTTTGGTTCTGCTTTCTTTTCTGCTTTCTTTTCTTCTTTCTTTACAGGAGCTGCAGTAGATTTTACTTCTGCTTTCTTCTCCTTTTTCTGCTCAACTTTTGCAGGGGTTGCTGGAGTTTGAGCTTTTTTTACATCTTGAGGAACAGTTGCGAAAATTGAACCTGCAAAGAAAAGAACTGCTACGAAAACAACTACTTTTTTCATGATTGAAACTTTTTAAGTGATTAACTTATTTGAAAAATCATTTACCGTCAATTTTCCGGCTTAGTGATATTATTATTTCGTTCTTCTTATACAGAGCGTTTCTATATCTTATCGTTGCATCCTCAAGACTATCCTTTGATACTCGCAACTGGTTATTCTCTGCCTCCAATGCCCTTTTCTCTTTAATATTTCGATCCAGAAAATAGACTAAGAGAGAGGTCATAACGAGCAAAACAACAACGGCTGGTCTTAAGTCTTTCAACAACATTTTAAAGATCTATTAGCAACTCTGTTGATGCAAAGTTGCCACCTCAATCTTAGAATGCAATTAAAATGACATTAGAATTAGCTTAGATTATCTTTTTTAAACCAAACTATAAAAACGGAGCCTTGAGGCGAATTAGATTCAATATCTATTGTAGCTGAATGCAGTGATGCTACTCTTTTACAGATAGCCAATCCTAACCCAGAACCCGAGACAGATCTTGACTTAGACCCACGAAAGAACGGTTCAAATATAAGTTCCCGCTCCTCTGGAAGAATTCCAATACCTTGGTCTTCAAAACGAACCCCAACTCTCTCTTCTTGAAAAACAAATCTAACCATAACAGGCTGAGAGGATGAATACTTGCATCCGTTAACAATAAGATTCCTAAACAGCAAGATTAACAACGAAGAATCGCCGTAGAGCTCTAATAATGACGGATCTTCAGGAAAAGACTCTATATCAATATCTATATCCCACTCTTTATGCCGTTGATTAACACTTCTGATCGCTTCCAGACATAACTCATCTATTCGTACTACTGATCTTTTGTTAATACGTTCATCACCCTCTATTTGCGCTAAACTAAGAAGGCTATCAGTAATCCCACTTAACTCCATCATCACATCATAAATCCGGCCAAGTGATCTCTTTAATTCAGAACCGCCTTCTCTATCGTTCATTAAGAGAAGCTCTAACTCTCCCCGAACTACGGTCAATGGGGTTCTTATCTCATGCGATGCATTAGAAACAAAGCTCTTTTGTATTAAAAAAGCCTTCTCCAAACGATCTAGCGAATGGTTAAAAGCCAATGTCAGGTGTTTAATCTCATCATCAGGCTCAGGTACAGTCAATCTCTCAGAGAGTCGATTAGGATCAATTTGACCAACACCCATAACTAACTGTCGTAAAGGGAATAGTGATCGATACGAGAAGATAAACCCCAAGACTACGACTACTATAAACGAAACGATTACACCAAAAAGCAACACTACCGAGATTGTACTCAGCCTTTCAAATCCGATAATGTCTTTAGCTTCAATAACGATGACACAATATCGAAATACCCCCTTATAATAAAAAGATAGACGCTCTCTTCCATCAGGCTGATCTATTAAACTAACCCTATTTATTCTGACATGCCCCAAATCAACAGGTTTTACACGATAGAAATTCTTACTTGTACAAAAGAGTAAACTATCGGATGACCCATAAATTCCTATATCCTCGTCAGAAATAGATGGGTGTGTAACTATAATATCGGCTAAAATAGTAGCATTATCTTCACGTGTGTCACAGTATAGTTGAGCTACATTTAGTGCCCTCTCCTCAAGTAACTGCTTAAACTCATGCCTACGATTATGGGAAAGCCATAGAACAAAGCCAATTGTAAAAAGGACTATAACACTGCTACTAAGAACAGCAAAAAGCAAAGAAAGCCTAAGTCTAATCTTAATCTTCATTGAATTCTACTTAATCTTATCTCTTGATTAACTTTGAAGATTGGCGATCAGCCCGTCAATACTTCTGACTAACCACTTATTATATCCAATCGATATTAGTTTATAGGGATATCACCTTTAAATGACTTTTAAAACATATCCCATGCCAACAACAGTATGAATCAGCCTTTTGTCGAAACCTTTGTCGACTTTTGCCCTAAGGTAATTCACATAAACCTCAATGATATTGGTTCCTGTATCGAATGTAATATCCCATACTCTTTCAGCTATCTCACTTTTAGAAATAACCCGGTTGGGACTTCTCATAAACTGTTCAAGAAGGAGAAATTCTTTTTGGGTTAAAATAATCTCTTTGCCGCCTCTGAAAGCAGTCTTTGTTTTCATATTCAGTTCAAGATCATAAAACTTCAATAATTCTTGCGGATCAGCATCATTGGATCTGCCTCGAACCCGACGTAGGAAAACCTGAACCCTTGCCACCAATTCCTGAATCTCAAAAGGTTTTACAATATAATCATCCGCCCCGGCATCAAAACCTTCAAGTTTCTTTTCTAAATCACCTAAGGCAGTTAGAAACAAGATTGGAATGTCCTTATTCAACAGTCGAATCTCCTTACAAACCTGATATCCCGTCTTACCGGGAAGACCAACATCTAATATGACAAGATGATAAATTCTCCCATTGAAATAGGTTAAGCCTATTTCACCATCTAAAGCAACATCTGATGTGATACCAATTGACTCTAATCCTCTCTGTATAATCAATGCAACCCGAGGGTCATCCTCCACAATCAAGACCGAAGAGTTCTCTTTCTTCATATTTACACAAATGAGGAGCAAAGATATGACTCTCAAAGTAAAATTAACTTCACTAAGGAAACTTTAACTTTTCAAGACATTTAACAGTTAGAATCTGTCATTGAAATGACAAATATCATAGAAATATCAGCCAATCAGATTATCATTAATCACTGCTCTGACCCCTACTCACTGAATCTTGTAAAGGGGCGGTTTCACTTAATACTTTCCGAAATGTTAGTGGTATACCCTTTTCTCCAGGTGCGCCAATCTCAACCAGTTCCCAATCTTTATCGCGATTCTCTAATTTATGTTTTAAAACTGTCACCCGATCAACCCCACTATTTGCAATCTCCTCAGAAGTTATAAGTTCAACCCTATATTGAACCGCTTTTTTCCTACCATTCACACTGACATCTATTAGCACATTCTGCTCTGTCTCTAAGTCAGGAATAAGTATAACTATTTCACGCATAATCAGTATTCTAAGTAATTATCTTCAACCCTTTCTAAGTATATTATTCTAATGATATGCCATAACCGTAATCTGTTGATTAAAAAAGGTTTATTAGTTTTAAAATGGCCTAAGCTGTCCAATTTAGCGCAACTATTTGTTCATGATCGAACATAATTTGCCTTTTACTCTTTTTGTACTTTTGTCTTGACAAATCATCATGTGTTATATTTCTGTTTGCTCTAAACCTTCTGTCTATATATTTTGTATAGTTTGTACCCATACCATCAATCTGGTTCTTGAAAAATATTCTAACCTATGAAAAACAAATCAGGACGCTACGAAAGAATACTTCAACAACTTAAAGAATTACTAACAAAGACCTCCAATGCCGATGCAAGAATGGCAACTATCGTTGCAGTATTACATCATAAAATGGACGGCTTCTTCTGGACAGGCTTTTACTGTTTAAATGCCGGGCAGCTAATCGTAAGATGTTATCAAGGACCCGTTGCTTGTCAGGTACTAAAACCGCATACCGGAGTTTGTTGGGCGGCTATAGATCAAAAACAGAGCATCATCGTTCCTGATGTTGAGCTATTCCCTGGACATATTGCATGCGATTCGCGATCCAAATCAGAAATAGTGATTCCTCTTTTAGATAATTCAGGTGAGATAAAAGGAGTTCTTGATATTGACAGTTCATCATTAAATCAATTTGATGAAACCGATCAGCATTATCTTGAACAGATCGTAAATCTTGTATACAATGCCTAAGTCTACCTTTAGGGGTTATCTTCTTCTAACGCTTACTCTTGTTGTTTTTATCTTCATTTCTTGTCAATCAGAGAAGCAAAAGAGTGAGCAAGAGGCTAATCTGATCTGTTATAAACACTTCCAAATCACATCTGACCTCAGAACCTTTATATCTGAAATACAGAAGAAAGATCTCCCACTTGAGAGAGAGAACCTTTCCATGCTCCTCAGTTTATTAAAACTCAATAGAGAAGAGTTATCTACACAAAAGCCAATGAAAGAAAATGCTCTTTTGCTAAATATGGCTTTACAAAACCTTAAACTTTACGACTCTTTGTTATCAGGTGAATTATCAACTTTGATCCTCAGACCAGATAGTTCAGTCAATAGATTAGAAGAGACAAAAAATAGACTGATGAATTGTATTGATTCTGCGAATCGGGTATTTGAACGATACAATAGTGAGATGACTGGGAAATAAAATCATCTGGAACAGTAGATCATATCTCCTTAGTTGTTAATAAATAGCATTCTCTCACATTTACACTTAATAAAAGAAGACCCTTCAAGTAACAGATTAAGCACCTGAAACTTGAAAGGTCTATTGAGCTGATATTATGTCCTAATCTATCTTATCTGAACCTCAATTCTATCGCCTGTTGATCGTCCTGAGAATGCCGGAGCATAAAGTGATTGTATCTCAGCCGGACCATTAGAGAAGTTGCCGCTATGTGCTACGATCACTTCATATTCAATAGTCCTAACTCCTTTTTCGAGCCTATCAAAGAAGAAATTGGTTGCCTCATCTTTAACCTCCTGGTAATACCCTCTGCCTCCTCTCCACAAATATCCACTTCTGGAGGCAGGTTCAAGACCAGCAGCCCGCTGATCTGTCAAAGCAACAAACTCCATATCTCTGTCTGTAGTGATAGTAAGCTGTACCCTTAAACGATCGCCCTGTTTTAAGGGAGTGTTTTTCTTCAGAGGAGTAACTACTGATGAAGAGTTCCCACTAAGTAAGAAGATAGCTTTCTCTACCTTTATTCCAGATTCTGAAGAGACGGCATGGCTTTGTTCTCCTTTATACTTAGTCCAAATACTTGCCCATCCCGTTCCAGAACCATTACCTCTAATCTCGAGTCTCCATTTCTTAAGTTGATCCATTGATGAAGGGTGTAACTCAGCTTTAAACCAACCAGAGCCTGCCATAGACGGAACCGATGATTCAAGCTTTCTACCCTCTAAGATGATCTCTGCTGGATTACCCAGCTCGGTTACAGAAGAACCATTTAAAAGAAAAGCATAAGTAGCATCACTATTGCCACTACGTGTCTCCCAACTATGGGTCTGACGTTGAGCCAATAACCAGGATCTAACCTTTTCAGTCAAAACGACATCATTTTCTACCTCGACAATTGCCTCAAGAGCAAGAACCTGAGTCTTTAAAGGATCCTCAAACCAAAGGTATCCTAGGTTCTTTCGCCAGTAAATTGAGCCATCAGCATTAGTTAGGGACTTCGACTTTAGCGATTTGATAATCTTACGAGCTGTCACCAGGTCGCATGATCGTGAAAAGATAACAGCAGAAGTGGCTTGCATAGCAGGATCTGATCTCAAGACACTCTTTTGAAGCTTGATAAGCATTTCTTTATAAATCTTAGCAGACCTTGAGGGCATAGAATAATCTTTAAGCCAGAAGGATCGAGCATACATATACTTTAACTCATCAGCATCAATGGTTGACGATTTTACTTTATGGATTGAGTCAAGTTTCCAATTCTCAATCATTCGATCGTCAAGATAACTTATAGCAGAGGTAACCATCTTCTCAAGAGTCGGCTGCAACTTAGGATCTATCCCAGACATTTTCTTCATACGACCTAAAGTTTGAAGCACCTCCTCTGTCAAGAACTTAGAATCAGCCATACCATCATACCAACTAAAACCACCGCTTGGAAGTTGTAATTCCTTCATCCTTTTGAAGGCATCCTCAGACGAAATCTTTAACTGTTCCTCATCGAAAAAGGTGGTAATCTTTTTATAATCATTACTCTCATCAATAGCATCCTGAACCCAGGGCGTCTGATTATTCATTAGAATTTTAACATCTTCATTCTTTAATAAAGGAGAGATATTTGCTTCATTACTCGACCAAGAGCGAACAACCTTCATAATGGCTGGTTGATCTTTCATCAACATAAGCCCCATGTTAGCCGCATAATAGTTATTGAGCGCCAGATTCAAACCTTTATCATCCCTCGATCTGATTTGTGGTAAAGCCTGTACAATGAACCAAGCAGGGTTTTCAATATACTCAACGGTTAAAGTTGCATTCTGCCCCTCTTTCCAATCGACCCCGGCAGATAAATCAGGTTGCCATAGTGTTTGTCCCTTAACGTGTCTGTTTTGAGAAGAAACAAACCATTTCTTTCCGCTAAGTACCGGGAGAATATTCTCCTCACCATCAGAATGTGTTTCGGAACTAACTGTGGCTCTATAAACGATCATACCTGGATTCTCCGGAACAATCACATTCCAGGATGCAATTGAAGTGGCTCCCGCATTAATCATTAGAACCTTTGTAGAATCTACAGGAGACCAATCCAGTTTCTTTCCTGTTACAAGATCAAGCAGAACAAATGATGCCTCCGCTTTTATAGGCTTATCGAAAAGATTGACCACTCTAACAGGTATAGCAATGGTATCGCCACCTCTGAGATATCTTGGTAATTGAGGCATTACCATCAATTGCCGTTGTGTTTTAACATAGAGGTCAGTACCACCAACAGCTAAATCTTTGGTATGAGCAAATGCCATCACATGCCAACTGGTAAGAGAACCGGGAACGGTAAACGAGAACTCGGCCTCACCTTTCTCATTAGTTTGCAATTGAGGGATAAAGAATGCCGTCTCTTGCAGATTAGACCGCATTGAGTTCATCTGTTTTCCATTTCCATTTTGATGATTGGCAGGTGCTTGAGGGGCTACATCTGTTTGACTTGTAATACCTATTTCCATTATCCCATCGTTGGCTGAAGTGGATCGTGCTTTATAAATACCCGGAGCGGAACCTGTCTCAACTGTGGCATTCTCCCTCATAATTAACATTTTATCATTACCATATAATCCAAATGTGCCATAGAACTGGTAATCGAACCAATTCAATGATGGGTGAAGATTCATTATAGGAGACTCTATCGAAACAGTATCAATAAAACGTTGAGTTGACCATCCGGAAATAAATGCCCCATTACTCCAATTCCTTGATTTAGTATTTCTACTATTCAGATAGAGATCCCAAGAATGGTTTTCAAACTGATCAAGTGAAGCATCGTACATACCTACCAATAGTTCAGATGGTAACTCAACCCCATCTCTCCTTTTAACTTTAACCTGCCAAGCTTCATTGTTTCCTGGAATTAATAAAGATCTAAACGTACTAAATTTTACATCCAGAGTATTTCTAAACTCCTTCACAGAGGCTCTCAAGTTAGCATCAAAGAAATAGTTATTTCTAACCATTGCCAGTGTGATCACGAATTTATCGCCCTCTCTTGATGGCAATGGCAATATCATCTTCTCTTGCTTATTATCGATAACTAACCAACGATTGTCAACTAAACTATCGTTTCTAAAAACCTTCAAAAGAACATTTGCCTTTCGTTCACTTGAACCAATTAAAAATGAGATTGGCTCATTGGGTTTTATATCATCAGACAGTCCAACAAACCAGAAGGGTAGTCTGGCTGGTAAAAGTGCAGAATTCTCATTGTAGGCAATAAATCTTGATTCCCTTACAATGCTATTGCCAGCACCATCAGAAGCTTTAAGCTTTATTACATAGGCACCCGGTTGCTTGATTAACTTATTCAAATACAATAGGCTATCCTTTGTGGTAATTAAAGACAGTGATGAGACGTAAGCACCTTCTTTCCAAAGATATAATTCATCTAAGTCACCCTCAGGTGCTCTATAGTAAGGATATGATGCCTGATTAAGATTAAGATTCCAGTAACTCGAATCAGGCTGAATTATTCGGTAAACTTCGGCAGTAAAGTTAGCCGGTACCGATTTTCCAACTAAATTGGTAACCTTTACATTTATCGGATCTTTCTTGTTTATTATAACCTTTGAAGGAATATCTACTTCAATAAGAAGATTTTGTTTCGAAACAGCAAGCGTATATTGATCTGATTGAGTTTCTCCTGATTGGTCAACAACATCAGCATCTAAACTAAAATAGTAGGTTAGATTATCACTCGAACTTACTCGTTTATCAGGCGAAGCAATAAAACGAATAGAGAAATTTCCTTCCTGATCAGTAACTGTCTCACCATGTACTAATTCCATATCCTGGTCTTGAACAATAAACCGAAAGAATGGCATCCAGATCTTCCTCTTTACAGTATAGGTTACCTTCCCTCCGGCTATAGGAAAACCGGAGAAAGCCTCAGCCTTACCCTTTATTTCAACCTCTTCTCCTGGTTTTGACACACCCATATAGGGTAGAAGGGTAACCGCAAATGAAGGTCTTTTATATTCCTCAACTTTTATTCGATTAGACCCATCAGGTGAAGATATCTCATAATACCCGGACATTAAATTTTGTGGGATGGTAAAACTTCCTGAAAAGGAACCAAATTTATTTGTGATAAAATCCTGACTTTCTACAAGTCTTCCATTAGCATCAAAAAATGAAACTTTAACAGAGTGGTCTGAGAGAGTAGCATATTTATAATCTTTCTCTTGATAAGAAATCCCTTTAAAGAAGACCTTTTGTCCGGGACGGTATATTGCCCTGTCTGTAAAGAAAATATCTTTTATTTTCGCCTCCGAATCACCCCCAGATAGCCTCTTACTTATATAGAATGTTCTTCTACCTAAGAAATAATCTGAGTCTTTTTTTAATGCAACATATAGAGTATTATAATGATTATAGTCCGTACCGACCAGAGAAACGAAACCATTTTTATCACTAACGCGGTCGTCAATAGCTTTCCTGAAAGGATCAACCTTACCATAATTAGCATATTCAAATTTCTCAAACGTAACATTCACCCCACTCTCTGATTTACCTGAACGACGGTTTACAACAACAAGAAAATCTTCAGTTGAGGCATCTGCCTCAACAAACCAGCTGAGTTGCGTTACTTGAAACAAAGAGACGGCTACAGGAGCACCATTAGCATCAAAGTCACTTGATGGAGATGCCAACAGAAGATACGCCCCTAATGGCAATTCTTCGGTAGTCACATGCTGCAGAGTAGAAACCATTGGGGTCTCAGATGGCAGAGGAGCATTCCATTCTCTTATTGGTTTCAGAGAGGAATAATCCAATGACTCTTCATTTCTAACATTAAAATACACCTTTTTCAAGTCCTCTTTTGAAATTGAGACTAATCTAAAATTGAGGGTTTCACAGTTCTTTCTTCTTACTTCAAAGGTTATTGGATCACCAGGAAGATATGTCTCAGACGTTTGAAGATATAATTCAGGAAGTTTAAGTTCATGCAATAATTGACGACACTCAGCTGCACCTCTACTTTCAGGGAAAAGCTGTATCACCTCAGTAGCTATCGACGAAGACTCTGCAAAAAGACTATTCTTAAGTTTAGCAGATGGTTCAATTATTCCTTGCTGATATAGAGATGACGCTACTTCATAACCGGCAGACATACCCGCCGGTGAGTTCTTAAATGCACTAAAAATCGCCTTAACACTCTCCCTATACAAAGAGTCAGCGGCTGGAACAGAACCCCAATCTCTAGCCCAATTTAACCTATGCAGATCAATATCAATTAAAATATCCGGTTGTTTATCATTCAAATGAGCGGCTAATAGCTCTCTATAAATTGACAAAGCCTTAAGAAAACTAGGTGAACCCTCATGATAGCCTATTCTTGATAAAGCAAATGTCCTAGCCCCTGAGAACAAAAAAGGAGTTCCAGGTCTATTCTCCGCAGGCATCTCTAAAGCGCTACTTTCACCAGAGGCATAAAACATTAACGCTCTACCCGCCAATACATCAAAAAGAGTATATGAAGGTCCTTTTACTGATAAAACATTTTTAAAAGCCGGAGCCCATTTCTCCATCTTCTCAGAAGATAATAGTTCAGAATTACTGAGAGAGGCGGTATATGAGCTATCAATAAGTTTAGACATTTGTGCCAGGCTCCATTTCTCAGGTACATCTCCCGGTTTACCAAAAGCGGTGCGCTGAGATATCTCGTATTGATTGGCTCGGAAATAACTTAAGTATAACTCACCAAGTGCACTTCTGATGATTTGCGATGCAGGTTCAGGTAATATTTTAAGCTCTTTGTTAAAAGCAGTAATACTCTCAATAACATGACGCTCTTCAAAATTACTTCTTAAAGCCTCTTTATATAATAAAGCCTTAACCCAATTAGGTTGCTCTTTCGCAGCTCGTGCATGAACCAATATTCGGTCAACAACCTCCATGGCCTCTCTTGGTAGCCCCTCATCCTTTAAGCTATCAGCTTCACGCCAAGCCCTTTCATAACTAAACTCTGAATCAATTGCTTTCATTCTTCCTAAAAAACCATTTAAGGATAGCGCACCTATGACTGAAGCAGAAACAACAATCAGGATAGCAAACAAATAGACTCTTTTCATATGTAATTGATTTTCTTCATTTTTAAAATGAAACCAGCCAGATTAATTAAGATCAACTCCTCTAGTACAATCTTCGATTATGGCTATAAAATAGACATCGGTTATATTTGAGTTATCTAAAGTATTTATTTCTTTCCTACAAAACTTAACCTAAGAAAGTCCCTAAAACCCGAATTGTGGTAATTTTGTATTCGGAAGGCACTATTTCTTTACGAAGTTACCTCATATTTTATTCAAATACCACGCCATGCTGACTATATATCACTACCCAAAATGTAAAACATCGAGGAATGGATTAAGCTATTTACAATCATCTTCAAAGGCGTTTCAAATAAGGCTATTTCATACTGATATTCTTAGCGAAAGTGATATTGAAAGACTCTTACAAAAGCTAAACATTGAACCTCAGGAATTGGTTCGTAAGAATGATCCTTACTATAAAGAAAGACTTAAGGGTCTAACCTTTAACCGTAAAGAATGGATTAAAATTCTTTCTCAACAACCTTCACTTATCAAAAGACCAATTATTGAATCTGAATACAAAGCTGTTATCGGAGATCATTTGGAAAACATCGATCTGATTATCGGCAAACTTTAATATAAATTATCAAATCATGAAGACACGTATCGAGTATGACACCATGGGTCCCGTAGAGGTACCTGCTGATAAATACTGGGGCGCTCAAACTGAACGCTCAAGAAATAACTTCCGAATAGGGCCAGAAGGCTCAATGCCTCGTGAAGTGATTCACGCTTTTGCATACCTCAAAAAATCAGCAGCTCTTGCAAACTTTGATCTGGGTGTTCTTCCTCTTGAGAAAAAAGAGCTCATTGGTAAAGTATGTGATGAGATTCTTGAAGGTAAACTCGACGATCAGTTCCCATTGGTAATATGGCAAACAGGCTCAGGTACGCAAAGTAACATGAATGTCAATGAGGTGGTTAGTAATCGTGCTCACGTTATTGCTGGTGGAAAACTGGGTGAAGGTAAATCTCCTGTTCATCCCAATGATGATGTAAACAAGTCTCAGTCATCTAATGATACTTTTCCAACGGCAATGCATATTGCTGCCTATAAGCTAATCATAGAAAACACAATCCCCGGAGTTGAGCTATTACGCAACACCCTTGACGCAAAGGCAAAAGCATTTGCTGATGTCGTTAAAACCGGAAGAACTCATCTTATGGATGCTACTCCGCTGACATTAGGGCAAGAGTTCTCAGGTTATGTTGCTCAACTTGACCATGGTCTGTGTGCTTTAAAGAACACGCTACCACATCTTGCTGAACTGGCTTTAGGCGGAACAGCTGTTGGAACTGGACTCAATACTCCAAAAGGATATGACGTACTGGTTGCAAAGAAAATTTCTGAACTAACCGGATTGCCTTTTGTAACAGCACCCAACAAATTTGAATCTCTCTCGGCTCATGATGCACTTGTGGAGACCAGCGGAGCTCTGAAACAATTAGCCGTTAGCCTTATGCATATAGCTAATAATATCCGGTTATTAGCCTCTGGCCCAAGATGCTCAATTGGTGAACTGATGCTTCCCGAAAACGAACCAGGAAGCTCTATTATGCCGGGTAAGGTTAATCCTACCCAAAATGAGTCTTTATCAATGGTTGCTGCTCAGGTCATTGGGAATGATGCCGCAATCACTGTTGCAGGAACTCATGGACATTTCCAGCTTAATGTCTTTAAACCTGTTATGATAGCAAATCTTTTACAATCAGCTAGATTAATTGGTGAAGGTTGTGTCTCATTTAATGATCATTGTGCGATAGGTATTGAACCTAACTATTCCAATATCAAGAAGAATATGGAGAATAGTTTAATGCTGGTTACCTCTCTCAATACTCACATTGGTTACGAGAATGCAGCAAAAATTGCAAAGAAAGCCCACAAAGAAGGTACTACCTTAAAGGAAGCCGCTATGGCTTTAGGCTTGGTCAGCAGCGAAGATTTTGACAAATGGGTAGACCCCTCCAAAATGATTGGCAGCCTTTAAACAACTTAATGGCATCTACAGTCATATCAAATTACCGAATAACAAAAAATCCCCTACTTCTCGAAGTGGGGATTTTTTTTGTTTACAGATGTTTACAGATAAACCTTGTGTAACAAAAACTAATATGCTTTAAAAAAAGCAGATAGCAGCCAGCAGCTAAGTTTTGAATTCTTGAGTTTTGAATTTAGCCTAGCCAGCAGCAAGTAGCCAGCTGCTGTCCGGTGCTTGCAAATCTTTGAATTCTTGAATTTGGGATTTAGTCTAGCCTGCGGCTAGTAGCTAATCTTTGAATTTTGAATCTCTCCTGCCAGTCACAAATAGCCATGCTTCCAATTCTCTGATATTCAGCGCCTCTAAAGCATCTCTCTTATATCCCTCTTATATCTCTCTTATGCATCTCTTATGTTCTCTTATGTTCTCTTATGTCTTTTATCTCAACATCTCCTCAACATCTCCTCAATATCCCCTCTATATCCTCTACCTATATAGTTCCTATCTT
>JAJTBW010000253.1 GCA_021286705.1 Sphingobacteriia bacterium | reverse complement strand
GACTGTATTCTGTTCACGTTTTGTTTTGGTTTCAACACCGGCTCTGCTGTGTGCCAGGCGGGTAGTGATGCGAAGTAAAACGGGAAGACGGTATGTTTCAGAGAGATCAAAGGCATAACGCACCATGTCGTAAGCCTCTTGTTGGTTTGATGGCTCCAGAATAGGTAATAGAGAGAATTTACCAAAGAATCTTGAGTCTTGCTCATTTTGCGAGCTATGCATCGAGGGATCATCAGCTGCTACTACAACTAATCCTCCGTTGGCACCCGTAACAGCACTGTTTACAAAGGCATCGGCAGCAACATTAAGCCCGACATGCTTCATACATACCATGGTACGCTTGCCGGCATATGACATACCCAGTGCAGTCTCCATGGCTGTCTTCTCATTTGTAGTCCAACAGGCTAAGATTCCTGCTGCTTTTGCTTCTTTTGAGTGCTGAACATATTCGGTTATTTCGGTAGATGGGGTGCCTGGGTAAGCATAAATCCCGGATATTCCGGCATCGATTGCGGCTTGTGCAATCGCCTCATCTCCTAATAGAATCATTTTATGCATGTGATTGGATTTTTGTTTGGAACGGTTTGGCAAAACTACTTATTTTTTTGTTTATATCCCATACTTATTGACCTCCTCCAAGACGTACCTTTGTCAATTCCAAACGGTTTAATGCGCTGACATGAACTTTCTCGCCCATCTCTATTTATCCCCTTCTCATCCCGAGTTTAGAGTCGGGAGCTTTGCCGCTGATGGTTTTAAAGGAGCCATCTCTCCTCATCTTCCATTTCATCTGAGGAAAGGCATTGAAGCTCATAGAGCTCTTGACTCTTTCACTGATACCCACCCCGTTTTTAGAGAGAGTACCCGACTCCTCTCCTCCGGCTACGGAAAATGGTCAGGAGTAATAGCCGATATTATCTATGATCATTTTTTAGCGTCTCACTGGAGTCAACTGTCAGATATCATGCTTCCATCGTTCTCAAAGATGTGCTACCATGACTTGAATCAATATATGGCACTTCTTCCCGCTGTCACTAAACGAATCTTTCCATACATGCTGGCCGATGATTGGTTAGCCAATTATAAGTATGTCACTTTTTTACACCGTGTCTTTGCCGGCATGAACAGACGAACACAAGGAAAAGCCTCAATGGCTGGTGCCGCTTTCTTCCTTTCTTGCCATTATGCTGAGCTAGAAGAACACTTTATGCGGTTTTTCCCTGAGGCTTACTCCTTTTGCCTCGAGTTTAATGCCTCTTTGTCGACTGAGAACTATATCTATCCTCATCATTACAGCGGTATAGCACTAGGGATGAAGCCAACGCTTTCTCATGTTGAACCTGTAACTTTTGATTGAGGTTCTATTCAATGTTCTAAACCCAGACTGATTATTAGTAGACTACTTAATATATGTGGTTATCTTTATCACCTAATAATCAGAACTGGAATATATAACCTCTTTGTTATTTACTCCGCCTTAATGATTATTGTATCGATATTCAATAGACCAATCTGTTATGAAGAAAAGTAGATCATCTCAACGACAATATGAAAAGAGAGAGCCTAAATATAAGAAAGCTGGGATGGCTCCCGGCTCTTTGATTTATACCGGAACAAGTACCTCTGAGCCTCAGATGCTCAGATTAACCTGGGATGATCATGGTTTTGATATTCAAAGAAATCTCTCATTAAAGGAGGCTCTTCAACCCGTTCCTAATGGTAAGAGATGCTGGATTCATCTCGCTGGTTTGTCTGAATACTCTTTTCTGGAAGAGGTGGGGAGGCAGTTCGGCGTACATCGATTGCTACTTGAAGATATATTGAATGTTGAACAGATGCCTAAAGTGGCTGAAGATGGGTCGCATCTGTTCCTGACTATGAAACTGATCAACTATACACCGGGAACGATTAAGTTTGATCGTGAGCATATTAGCTTTGTTTTAGGAAAGGATTATCTACTCTCATTCCGTGAAATTCCTGGTAAGCTTGCTGACTATGTTTTTGAACGCTATGAACATAACCCTACTCTCTTGAGCAGAGGACCTGATTTTCTGCTTTACTTGCTAACGGATCATCTGATTGATCTCTATTTTGTTGCTCTTGAGGGGTTCGAGGAACAGATTGAATCTTTTGAGGAGGCGTTACTTCGTTCGCCTGAAAAGTTTGATGCTGCCCAGATTTTAATGGTAAAGAAGGCTTATGGTTTGATGAGAAAAGCTATTATTCCATTACGAGAAGACTTTAGACGCTTGTCTGTTGAAGATCATGTTCTAATCTCTCCATCTACCAAGATTTATCTGCAAGATGCAAATGACCACCTTCATAGTGTGGGTCAATCGTTAGATAACCTTCGAGAGACGTTTAGTAGCTTAATGGACTTCTATTCGTCTCAAAATGATCTTCTTTTGAATAGGTCAATGCAAAAGCTTACGGTAATCTCAACCATCTTCCTACCATTGACATTTATAACGGGATGGTATGGAATGAACTTTGTTAATATGCCAGAATTACAATGGTATTGGGGCTATCCGGCTGTAGCTGTTCTCTCTTTCCTTGCCGCTATGGCTAGCCTATATTGGATGAAACGTAGACGTTTAGACTAAAAAAGCTTCTGATTTTACCTCTAAAATCAGAAGCTTCTTCAGAATAATATTGCTTACTTACTTTTATTTAGAGATATCTTAGTCCCCTTTGGTAATGGCGAGTGTGGATCTCCTCCATTTCTCTTTACCAGTAGACTGAGCCTTACTCCGAATAGTTGAGAGATGTCGTAAAGACTCTCATTTGATGCCACTGTAAACGACTCTCTTTGAGCAGTTCTCTTTTTCTTTTCTAAGAAAATAACCTGCCCGGGTCTGATTGACCCTCGAGAATCCAGATCGTTGTAACGGATAAGATCAGCCGGGTCAATACTGAAATCAATTGCGAGCCTTAAAATATTATCATCAGGTTTAGCAACCAGGCATCTTAATCCGTTTATCAAAAAGATACTCCGGTCAACAGGTCCTGAATCATAAACTTGTAAACGTTCCGGTTCTTCTTGCTTAATATCCTCTTGTACTACAAGTAGTTTCTCTTCCGTAATTTCTTCGACAATCTCTTCTCCTGAGCTGCTTTTTGTGGAGTCATTATTAGCCAATATACCTTGTGATTCCGGTAAATAGCTCGGGTCATCAAAGCGGTATAATTTGTGATCCTCAATGAGTTTTATCAGCATTTGGGAGTAATTCGGATTTGTAGCATATCCTGCCGATTTAAGCCCTTTTGCCCAACCCTTGTAGTCGGTTATGTCAAGTTGAAATAGTGGAGCATACCAAGTTCTGTTGGTAAGAAAAAGTGAGTGATCCCTAAAAGACTCCTCGGCAGTGCTGTATTTTCTAAAGCACTCACCTTTTGCGTCATCATCTTTAATAAATGAATCCCCATTCCAATCTTTATGACATTTGATACCAAAATGGTTATTTGCTTCGGTTGCTAAATCACTGCGCCCGGCTCCCGATTCCAGAATACCCTGTGCGAGAGTAATGCTTGCGGGTATTCGGTAATCCCTCATTTTATCAACGGCGATCTTCCAATATTTGTTGATATATGCTTCACGTAGCGAATATCCGCTATCAGTTTGCCCGTGTATGTAAACTCCTAATAGTATAAAAATTGCTGTCAATAAGAGAGTCTTCTTCATCTCTATCCAATAATTATGATAAGTACAGAAATCGAAATAAGTACCAGTTATACGTCAATAAAACGAAAAGGTTTTAAAATAGCTTCGATAAAGATATTGAATAATTTTAACTATGTGCTAATTGCGGATGATTAACTGTTGTTTATATGTTATTTTCAGGGGATAAGACACTCGCCTCTCCGCTTCCCCGCTTCTCTCTCGACCCTCTCTCTATATCCTCTATACATCTTCTCAATATCCCCTCTATATCCTCTACCTATATAGTTCTTATCTTACACGAGTTTATAGGGAGAGGATAGGGAGAGGATAGGGAGAGG
>JAJTBW010000041.1 GCA_021286705.1 Sphingobacteriia bacterium | reverse complement strand
TCTCCCTATAAACTCGTGTAAGATAAGAACAATATAGGTAGAGGATATAGAGGGGATATAGAGGAGATGTTGAGGAGATGTTGAGAAGATATATCGAGATGCTTTAGGGTCGTTGATTATCAGAGAATTGAAAATATGACAATATGTGGTTGGCGGGAGAGGTTCAAAAATCAAAGATTAGCTACTAGCTACTTGCAACTGGCTCGGACAAGCATCTGACTACTGGCAAGCTGCCAGTCGCCAGATGCTAAATGTTAGACACCAGATCTCGGTACCAGTTGCATAATATGGATTTCCTGTATTCTCACATGCTTTTTGAAAAAACACGCTAGTAAAATTATTCAATTTTACTCTAAGACATCCCAAAGAGTGTCCTTGTACAGATTATTCTACCAGAAGGACTAAGCCCTTTAAATACTCCCCCTCTTGATGAAAGATATTCATAGGGTGATCGGCTGGTTGATTCAATTGATGAAGTATCCGTACTTGTCGGCCAGTTTCAATAGCAGCAGCGGCAACAATACCATGAAATGTCATTCTATCGACTACCTGAGAGCAGGAGAATGTAAAGATAATCCCCCCTTTAGCAATCTTTTTGAAGGCGGCTTTATTGATATGTTTATAGGCCGAAAGAGCCTTATGCCGTTGGGTGTGATGTTTAGCAAAAGCAGGAGGATCAAGAACAATAACATCAAACTCCTCTTTCATCTCACCCAAATAATCAAGAGCATCTTTAACTACACAAGGATTCACCTCATGTTTAAATCCGTTAAGCTTAAGATTTTCTTTTGTGGCCTCAATAGCAGGAGCAGAAGTATCAACTGAATGAACCTCTTTAGCACCTGCGGCTAATGCAACCACAGAAAATCCGCCTGTATAACAAAAAGTATTAAGCACCCGCTTGCCTTGAGCATAGTTCATAAGTAAACGACGATTCTCACGCTGATCAAGAAAGAAACCCGTTTTCTGTCCATTGACTACATCAATTACATACCTGCAACCATGCTCTAATATCTCAATAACCCCTAAATCTCCATATAAGAATGAATCTGTGGTAGAGATACCCGCCTGATTCCTTAGTGTTACCGCACTTTTATTATAAACAGCTTTGAGTGACTCACCATAAACCTCAATTAAAGCCTTCGTTATCTCTTTTCTGACAGAGAACATCCCAAGACTATTAGCCTGAAAAACCGCAACACCATTATAGAAGTCAATAATCAGACCTGGCATCATATCACCCTCTGAGAAAACCAAACGATAAGCATTGTTATCTTTTGAGGAAGTTAATCCGGCACTCTTCCTGGCATAGTAAGCATCAGCAATACGTTTAGTCCAGAAAGCCTGATCAGGAGCATCCTTATCAAAAGAGAAGATTTTAACTGCCAAAGAACTCTTCTCATAAAATCCCCATCCAAGATGCTGGGTGCGATAATCTTGTACATCAACAAGATCTCCCGGTTTAGGATTTCCTTTAACATCCATAATGGCCCCTGAAAAGACCCATGGATGAAAACGCTCAACTGGAGCCTCCTTGCCAGGTTTTAAAACAATCTGATATTGATCAGCCATTTTATTTTTTTGGCAAAGGTACACCATTCACGCTTTATCTTTGCATACATGAAAAGCCCGGTAGAAAGCCAACTAATGGAGATCATGTCGATTATAAACATTCGACAGGTGGTTGGGATGGTTGAAAACGACCACAGCAGAGCTATTGAACTTCAAGAAATCATCCTCAGAGAAGAAGAACCTGTTTCAAGGAGAGCAGCTTGGGCACTTGATCATTTCGCTGAGCTTAATCCTGAAATTGTCAGACCATTATTGCCCATCCTTATTTCGAGATTAGATGAGTTTAAACACCCCGCCTTTCAGAGGCATATTTTGAGGATGGTAACCAACTGTGGAATTCCGGATGGAGATCCCGGCTTTTTAATCAGCCATTGCTTCGACTATTTAAACAACAGCGAATCACCGATAGCTGTAAAGATGTTTTCGATGGTGATCCTTGTTAAGTTTGTTGAAAAAGAGCCAGAACTAATTCCTGAACTAATTGAAACCATTGAGAACCTAATGGATGAGGCTTCGCCCGGAATCAAGAATGCCGGTGGAAAAATGCTAAAACATCTTCAAAAAATGAGTAAAAAGCATAGCCTTAAAAGGTCTACTTGAGGCACTGTCTATAGCTTGCAGATAATTAGCACAATTATTGACAAATTAGACGTTTAATTTATACTTTTGTTCCTCTATTTAATTTATGTTGCAGCAAATACTTAAGCTATTCTAAACCAAAATACCCATGAGGCGATCAATACTATCAGAGGTCTAAAAATGATAGTTAAGGTTAACATCGTTTTCATGAGGGCAGCTAAAAACAAATAAAACATGAAGAAAGCACTTCTTTTCGCCGTATTAGCAATTGCATTTATTGCTTGTAACAATCACAAGAAAGAGCTCGAAGGTATGCAGATCAAGAACGACAGCCTCACCGCAGTTAATGTTGAACAGGGAGAAGCCGTCATGGAATTTGTAGCCTCATTTAATGACATTCAAGAGACTCTTGATAGCATTAAACAGCTTGAAAAGATGATTTCGGTATCTACCAATCAGCCGGGAGCCGAAAATAATGTCTCAGCTAAAGATCAGATTGAACAAGACATTATTGCAATTCACTCAATGTTACGCCGTAATAAAGAGATGGTTGCAACCCTACGGGCTCGTTTGAAAAAGTCAGAGGGAAAGACTGCCGAATTAGAAAAAATGATTGCCTTCTTGGGTAATCAGATCGAAGCAAAAGATGCGGAAATAGCTAAACTACGTGACGAATTAGCCTCTATGAATATAAAGGTGGAGAATCTAAATACTCAGGTAAAAGATCTTGCCTCTGAGAATGAAAACAAAAACAGAGAGATTGAAAACAAGACAAACGAACTTAATTCTGCCTATTATGCTTTAGGTTCAAAACGTGAGTTAATTGACAATAAAGTTATTAGTCGTGAAGGTGGTGTCTTGGGTATTGGCAAAAGTAGTACTCTCGCAAAAGACTTCAATCAGGATTACTTTACCAAAGTTGATATTCGTAAACTAAAGTACATTCCTTTGAATGTAAAAAAAGCAAAAATCATCACTACTCATCCATCTGATTCATATAGAATCTCTGGTGCTAAAAGTGCCGATACACTGTTTATCACCGATCCTAACAGATTCTGGAATAGTTCAAAACATCTTGTAATCATCATCGACTAACCACAATTAATCTAGTCGATTAGAATAGATTCAAATTATAATCAGCTCGATAAAGGCTGTAACTCTTGGGGCATTGATTAACTCGATGCCCCTTTTTTATCAGATAGGCTATTGCAGAATTCAATCCTTCAAAATCATACAGATAAAATATCTAGCCCCTAGTATCTTTGACATCTGGAGGACAAACAAGGAAATACTAAGACTAATTATTAATTCGTTAAAAAGAAAAATATCTTTACGAGAAATAGAGAAACTAGTCTTCAATTAAAAGAGTTGACATTCAAACTAGGTGTCCTAAACGCCTAAAAGACAACTTTTTTTATCAAAATTGAAAACTATGCACGATTTTTGTTTTCAAAACCCTAAACCTCTGTCGACCGACAGCTAAAACTAGAATAATATGAAAAGAGTGCTTTTTTTTGTGGTTGCTGTGATCATACTGGCATCCTGCAACAATGAAAAACATCAAAAAGAACTGGCTATTCTTCAAAACAGAATAGACAGTTTGGCTGGACTGACACAGCAGAAACAGGATTCAGTAATGGAATTCATCGGAGCCTTCAATGACATTCAGAGAACTCTAGACTCTATTCAAGAAATCGAAAAGATGATTGCTGTAAAAGCACATCAACCCGGTTCAGAACGAAACGTCACCACTAAGGAGAAGATAAATCAAGACATTATCGCCATCCATCAGATGCTTACTCGCAACAAACAGACCGTTGCTAACCTACAGGCTAAACTTAAAAAGTCTAACGGGAGAACCGCTGAGTTAGAGCAGATGATTGATATGCTCAACAGTAAGATCGCTGAAAAAGATGCTGAACTTGCAACCCTTAGAGAGGATCTTGCCAAGTTAAACATCAAGGTGCAAGAGCTTAGCACCAACGTAAAAGACCTAACAGCAGAAAATGAAGCTAAAGCCTTAGAGCTTGAAGCTAGGGCAAATGAGTTAAACACGGCTTGGTTTGCCAAAGGAACCAAAAAAGAACTACGTGATAATAATGTTATCACCAGAGAAGGTGGATTCTTAGGGATTGGAAGAAGCACTAATGTCTCAAAAGACTTTAATGCAGACTATTTCACTAGAGTTGATATCCGTAGTCTTAAGTACCTACCGCTGAATGCTAGGAAGGCAAAAGTTGTAACCTCTCATCCGAGTGATTCATATAGAATCTCAGGAGAAAGAAAAGCAGATACTCTGTTTATTACCAACTCCGCCAAATTCTGGAGTGCCTCTAAATACCTCGTCATTCAAATTGACTAACCGCTGATACAGGAGAACGGAATCAGTTTTTCATAGATATTAAAAGCCCCCGATTTTTTAATATAAATCGGGGGCTTATTATTTTACGGATCAATTGGCCTTAACAGGTAGTCTATAAATTACAAGACTTTACTTCTGATCAAAGTTATTCTCATTAACCAATTGTCCCTCTTTATTATAGAACTTCCATAGGCCGATTCTCTTACCCTCCTTATAAGTCCCTTCATAATAAACCTTTCCATTCTCATGGTTAACCACAGATGGCCCATCTTCTAATCCACCTTTGTAAGATGTCTGACTCCATATCTTGCCATCTTCACGATATACAGTCCATGTGCCTTCTCTCTTTCCCATAGAAAGAGCTCCTTCAAGACGTGTTTTACCATCCTGATAAAGAACTTTTTCTTTTGTAAAGGTAGTGTCTCTCCCTTCAACTTTAAAGTACTTTATAACGGCTGGTTTATTATCAGGATATCTTTTAACAACTAATTCTTGTTCTCCGGAGTTAGCACTGGGCTTGCAAGAAAACAGAAATGATAAGGAGATAAAAAGAGTTAGAAAGAGCAACTTTGTCTTCATCGTTAATCTTAATTTTAAAACTATCTTGATTTAACACTTAGCGTGATAAGTGGTATTCAGAAACCAATCTGCCCGTTTTCAGTAACAGGTTAATATAATTTATCCAACCCTTATATCATAGCCAGATTACCTTTCAAACAGCAGGCGTTTGCCTTTAATAGAATCACTAATGTGTTGATTATTCCATACCGGCTTACCATTTACAAAGGTAGTAATTACCCTCGAAGTAAACTGTTGTCCCATAAGAGGAGACCAACCGCATTTATAGAGGATGTTCTCTTTTGACACTACCCATGGGTCATTCGGATTAATTATAACCATATCAGCATAGTAACCCTCTCTTATAAAACCACGTTTAGAAACACTATAAAGCTGAGCCGGGGTATGAGAAGTTCTCAGAACGATCTGTTCGAGAGAAATTTCGCCTCTGTGGTATAGCTCTAATAAGGTAACAAGAGCATGCTGTACCATTGGGGCTCCCGAAGGTGCAGTTAGATAGCCTTTGCTCTTCTCCTCTAATGTATGAGGAGCATGATCGGTAGCTATTACATCTATTACACCACTCTTTACTGCATTCAAGATAGCCTTCCTATCTGACTCCTCCTTGACCGAAGGGTTCCATTTAATCAGATTACCCTTTTCAGCATAATCTGATCTATTAAACCAGAGATGATGAACACAAGCCTCCGCAGTAATATTTTTCTCTTCAGATGGCTTATCATTCGAGAAGAGAGATAGTTCGTCCGCAGTACTGATATGAAGTACATGAAGACGTGTTCCATGCTTTTTAGCAAGCTCAACAGCCAACGCTGAGCTTTTATAGCATGCCTCCCGACTTCTTATATCAGGATGTTGAGTTACCGGAATATCATCACCATACTTCTCCTGTGCCAACTTGAGATTATTGCGTATCGTTGATTCGTCCTCACAGTGTACAGCAACAAGAATCCCTGACCTGCTAAAAATGCCTTCCAACGTGTGCGGATCATCCACCAACATGTTCCCGGTTGAAGCCCCCATAAAGACCTTTATACCACATACAGTCATGGGGTCGGTTTTTAAAATCTCCTCTAGATTATCATTCGATGCCCCCATATAAAAAGAGTAGTTCGCAACAGAGACTTCAGCAGCCCTTCGATACTTATCCTCCAGAAGTTCTTGCGTAAGAGTCTGCGGAACTGTATTCGGCATCTCCATAAATGAGGTGATCCCTCCCGCAACAGCAGCCCTTGATTCACTCTGCATGTCTGCCTTATGCGTCAAACCTGGCTCCCTAAAATGCACCTGATCATCGATCATCCCAGGCATAACCCACATGCCTGTACAGTCTATCGTCTCAACGTCTGAATCCGTAGCGATAGTACCAACCGATCCAACAGATCTTATAAAATCATCTTCTATTAATATATCAAGATTTCTAATAGCACCTTCATTTATTACTGAAGCATTAGATAGCAGATAACCTTTCTTTTGCATATAGAGAATATTTCAATGTTAACTAATGAACTTAGCTTAAGAGGAGTCTTAATTAGTAACTAAATATGTTAGACTCAACGATTAAAAACTAAGCAATTAATATCGTAGAAAATCGATATAATTTGATTTACAAAGTTAGGCAATGCTCAAGCATAAGTACAATAAATCCTTTACTTGAAATCTGCGTCAGAAGATGAAAAACACGGTATCAAAATCAGGCATCTTGAATATTGAATAACTCAGCCTAAAATGCCATAAAGAGAACGGGGTATCAAGTCTTCCAGCTTAACACCCCGTTGCATATTGGTTACCAGATAACACCAAAACATCTAATTGCCTTGTGCTGGCTTAATTCTTTTGAATCGAAGTTTAAGAACACCAAAGATTGCCTCTTTAAAGATGCCCTTGCTCATTTTACTTTGTCCTTGAGTTCTATCAGTAAAGATAATTGGAACCTCCACGACATTAAATCCCAATCTTACAGAGGTATATTTCATCTCAATCTGGAAGGCATAACCAACAAACCAGATGTTATTCAAATCAATAGTCTGAAGTACTTTTCTTGAATAACATTTAAAGCCGGCAGTGGTATCCCTGATTGAAACCCCTAGTACCGCACGAACATAAGCAGAGGCATAGTAGCTCATTAGTACTCGTCCCATAGGCCAATTGACCACATTTACTCCGGTAATATAGCGTGACCCAATTGCGACATCAGCACCCTTTTCAGCAACAGCCTCTCTCAATCTGATAAGGTCTTCCGGATTATGCGAGAAATCGGCATCCATCTCAAAGATGTAGAGATAATCATGCGCAAGAGCCCATTTAAAGCCATGTATATAGGCTGTTCCAAGACCCAATTTTCCTTTTCGCTCTTCGATGAACAGTCGATCAGGAAACTCAGCCATTAGCCTCTTAACGATTGCAGCAGTGCCATCTGGTGAATTATCTTCAACAATTAGAACATGAAAAGAGACAGGAAGAGAAAATACTTTACGTATTATCGCTTCAATGTTTTCCTTTTCATTATAAGTCGGGATTATAACTATACTATCAGCCAAAGCAGTAAAATTTTAGCAAAAATACAAAATTGTAACGGATGTCATCTTAGCCTTATGCGATTCTGATCTATTTATCAAAGATTGGTCAATCTCAAAACCAAAAGGCAGCTTTAAGATTGACCAATTTAACAGTTTAAGGTTTATTCTTTTGTTTCAAAAGACTTGGTAAGTTTATCATAAAGCAGTAAAGCAAAAGCTTTATCATTTGGAGCTCTGAAAAGTGTACTGTGTTCGCCTGGAACATTTATAACATCGACTCCTCCGAGAGCAAACTCACTCCAACCGTATGTTTTAGCTTCCTCAATATAGAATCCTTGTCTTTCAGCTCTAAAGAGGCAGATCTGCAATTCAGAGGGTTTTAGTACATAGATATTTCCTGCACGAAGATTAGCAGCATGAACACGGAGGGCATACTCAGGCAACTTATCACGATCACCCTCTTCGAAATCACGTCGTTTACTCTTACTTACCTTATATATCTGATAGATCTTAGCGAAGTTACGCCACTTCGTTTTAAACATTGATAGTTCTCCTTTAAAGAGATCTGAGAAGAGCAAGCGAATATTAAACAGCACTTTATGATAAAGCAGTTTGTATTTATTGATTCTCTGTTGCATCTTACTTAACACTAATTCTGAAGAGTAGGCAACTGTATCAAACATACCTAGGAACAATACCGGGATTCCTTCGGCCTTCAATTGTCTTGCTACCTCAAAAGCGATCAGTCCACCAAGACTAAACCCGGCGAGTGCAAAAGGACCCTCTGGCTGAACCGTCTTCATTTCCGTGATATAAAAAGCAGCAATATCCTCGATAGTAGTCAATGGCTCCTCCTTACCATCAAGTCCCTTAGCCTGAATACCATAAACCGGTTGATCGGCAGGCATATGATCCACAAGGCTATTATAGAGAAGGATATTTAGCCCTGCACCATGAATCAGGAAGAGCGGAGGACGGTTACCAGTGGTTCTAATGGGAACCAAAGCTCTCCAGAAGACATCAGTACCACCTTGATCAATCTTTTCAGCCAGACCTCTGATGGTAGGCAAATCAAAGAGTATGGCCAGCGGTAGTCTAACCTTAAGCTTGTGCTCAATCTTAGTCATTAAGCTAACGGCTAGGAGCGAATGTCCACCCAAATCGAAGAAGTCGTCAGTTACACCAAAAGAGTCAAAGCCCAGCAGTTCTGACCAGATACCAAAGATAACCTGTTCAGTAGCAGAGGCAGGAAGAATAGTATCCTTCTCCTTAGGCATCTGAGCGAGTTCCGGCAATGGCAGCGCTTTCCTATCCACCTTTCCATTAAGAGTTAATGGAACAGCCTCCAGCATCATATAGACTGATGGAACCATATAATCTGGCAGTCTGGAGGTCAGAAAGCCCTTAAGAATAAGTCGACCCGGATCATCTTGTCCTCTCTTTAGAGTATAATAAGCCACCAGACGAGGAGTTCCTCCAATGTCATTTCTTAGGATAACAACCGCATGCTCAACCGAAGGATGCATTGATAAAACCTCCTCAATTTCGCCCGGTTCAATTCTAAAGCCACGTATTTTAATCTGGAAGTCGGTCCTACCCAAATATTCTATCTCCCCTCTAACAGTACGTCTGACCAAGTCTCCGGTTTTATAGAGTCTGGAGTCACCTCCCGCAAATGGATCAGGCAAGAATCTCTCTTTGGTTAAGTCATCTCTTCCAATATAACCAACTGACACCCCATCACCACCGATAAGTAGCTCTCCTGGTACGCCGGCAGGTAAGGGATTTAAGAATGAATCGGTGATATATAAGAAGTTGTTTGCCACAGGCTCGCCCAAAGGAACGACACCCGTGTTATCCACTGTTTCAGTGACCTTTGCAATAGATGACCAGACCGTTGTTTCTGTAGGACCATAGACATTATACATTGCCTGAACACGTTTTGTAACCTCATTAGCTAGATCACGTGTTAAAGCCTCTCCGCCACATAGCACCTTAAGATTCTTATTACCACTCCAGCCTGCCGTCATGAGCATCTTCCATGTAGTAGGCGTAGCTTGCATAAAGGAAATGCGTCTTTGACTGATCAGCTCCATCAAGCGAACTGCATCATGTTGTTCTGAGGTTCCAACAAAATAGAGCGAAGCCCCGCAAATCAGAGGCAAGAAGAGTTCAAGGCCGGCTATATCAAACGAAACAGTGGTAACAGCGAGAAGTTTATCTCTGGTCGTCATGCCAGGATTCTCCTTCATCGACCAGAGGAAATTGACGAACGACTGCTGTAAGATACCAACACCTTTAGGCCTTCCTGTCGAACCGGAAGTAAAGATGATATAGGCTAGCTTATCAATTGAAGAATAATCATTTGCTTCACCCTGTTCATCTGGCCATTCATCCACGGTAATCACGGGTGTACCAGTAGGTAATAACTCAGCCAGATTATCTAAAGTGATAACCAGTTTTGCCTTGGCATCTTCAAGGATCATAGCTATACGTTCAGCCGGATAAACCGGATCCAGAGGAATATATGCTGCCCCGGCAAACTGAACAGCAAGAAGCGAAGCCGGTAAACGATGATCACGAGGCATAAAGACTCCAACATAATCACCAGGTTTTACTCCCTCTTTTACAAGCCTATTAGAGAGTCTATCAACAAGAGCACCCAATTCTGTATAATTGATCATTACACCCTCACTCTCAACTGCAATACGCTCAGGATGCTCCTTAACTGACTTTCTGAATAAGAAAGGTAAGGTCACCAATGGATAGTCAGTCCGATGAATACCAGATTGAAGCGGGTGTAAAGGATCAGACTCTCTCAACATTGGCAATTGCATAGCCTTTACCGTATCACTTTGACAAACCTGTTCGGCAAGATACTGATAAGCAAAAGCCATATGTCTAATAGTATCAGGTAAAAACAGAGCTGTTGAATACTCGAAATCAAGCCAATAAGCCTGACCATTCTCCCTAACTGTAAGCGTCAGATCATATTTCGAGTTAGTACCCACACTAGGTACAAACTGAGTTAGACAGCCCTGGAATGTCAATGACTCATCATGAGCATTTAACATATTAAACATCACCTGAAACAGTGGAGCAACACTAGGATCCGGCTTGAGTTTTAACCCGCTGATAATCTTATCAAATGGAACAGATTGATGATCCATTGCATCGACAAGAATATCACGTGTCTTATAGATCAGACTCTTTACATCCAACTGATCCTCAAGAGTAAATCGCAGTGGAAGATTATTAATCATCACTCCGGGTATATCATCACTACCCTCTGCGATTCTTCCTGCTACTGGAACACCAATAATAAAATCATCCTGTGAGCTATACTTCTTAATTAACAGGGCAAACACCGAGAGCAATAACATATTTGGAGTAACACCCAGAGTCGCACATTGAGTACGAATCCCTTTACTTATCATACCTCCTAAAGGCAATGTGAGAGTTCCTCCTTGATAAGTCTGGCGTGAGGTTCTTGGAAAGTCATACGAGAGACCTAAGATTACCGACGCCCCTTTTAACTGCTCCACCCACCAATTCAACTCCGTCTTATAATAATCTGTTTGCAGATACCTTTGTTCCCAAGCTACATAATCACCATACTGAAGATCAGGCCAGGCAATCATGGCGTCCGGGTTTTCAAGCAACAGATTATACGTTTTACTCAGCAACCGGATATAGAGACCAATGCTACGATTATCAGCAATCAGGTGGTGAAAATTCATCAAAAGCATCGTATTATCGTCAGACCGTCTAATCAGATGCATTTTAAAAAGAGGAATCTCATCAATATTAAATCGATGATTAATCATCTTTTCTTTCGCAGTTTGAATAAACTGCGACTGCTCTGACTCATTAAGAGCTCTTATATCATCAAACTGAGGGGAATACCAAAAATCAGAGACCACAGCCATCATTGGATTTCCCCCATCATCGGCAACTGCATGCATCCGCATGATTTCATGTCGAGCGACGAGTTGGTTAAGAGCCTTTTCAAACACCTCTAAATTAAAATCGCCCTGAACCGTAAAGACCAATGGAATATTAAATGCAGCTCCTACCTCTTCGGTCTTCTCCAAAAACCAAATCCTAATCTGAGAAGATGATAGCTTAATTTGTTCCATCTGCTCTGTTGGAACAATCTTCTCTGTGTGAGTGATCTCTTTCTTCATTTCTTTCTTGCATAATGCAACCAAACCATCAACTGTAGGATTCCCGAAAAAATCTTTAAGAGATACCTCAGTCTTTAATGATTGCTCGATTTTTGTTATTAATTGAACTGCAAGCAGAGAGTGACCTCCTGCTGAAAAAAAGTTTTGTTGTCCGTTTTCCGGGTTACGACCTAATATCCGTTTCCAGATTTCAACAACTTTGAATGTAATAGAATCAGACGATATAGATTCTTTAGAGTTCGCTGTTTTTATTTCAACAGGATCAGGCAAACTCTTTTTATCAACCTTTCTAGAGATAGATAAAGGGAAAGACTCCATCAGTACAAACGACTGAGGAACCATATATTCAGGTAATTCTGATGAGAGTTTCTTTCTGATTACCTCTTCAGATGGTGCAGAAGCCGGAGTGATCCAAGCGATAAGACGATCATTCCTTGCACCGACAACAGCACCCTGAATACCTCTTATTTTCAATAGAAGCTCCTCAACCTCTCCAGGTTCTACCCTGAATCCCCTCACCTTAATCTGCTCATCCTGTCGTCCTAAGAACTGTAGATTACCATTCTGATCAATATAAACCAAATCACCTGTCCTGTAATAACGCCCCAATGGCAGAGACACAGGAGAGACAAACTTGCGTTTATTTAAATCATCATTTCCAATATATCCTTTACTTACTCCTTTCCCTCCGATAAGCAACTCCCCTTTAACACCCGGTAAAACAGGTCGTAACCATTCATCTACAACGAAGGCGGTGTTACCAGGAACAGGTCTACCGATAGAGAAACTGGCATCGTGTTTTCGGAGAGTAACCCATGTAGCTACAATAGTAGTCTCTGTTGGGCCATAGGTATTTACAATCTCTATTTGCTCATCAAAGTTTTCAAACCATTTATTGATTAATGTCGCTTGAACGGCCTCACCACCAAGAATAATGAGGCGAAGCCTGTCCGGAAGTTGTATTCCTGCCTCTACCATTCCCGTAACAAGCAAATGAAAATAGGCTGTGGGCAGGTCTAGGACACTTATCCTGTAACGCTGACAAGCACTGATAAACCTTGTCGGAGAGCTTATTAAATCATCGTTTCGAATAAACAGGGTACCCCCACTGAGCAGACTAATCCAGATCTCTTCTTGCGAAGCATCAAAGGTTGGTGAAGCAAACTGCATGACCCTCTCGCCATGACCCATATGGTACCTCTTAATAGCTTGAGCAATAAAACTCCCAAGATTCTCAACTGATACCAAAACCCCCTTTGGCTTACCGGTTGTACCTGAAGTATAGATAACATAAGCTTCCCCTGTTGGGTTTACATCAGGCAGAACTCTAAGAGGAACCGCCTCACGCCGCAGATCGTCTAATCCTATCTGAATAACATCGTGTAATGCGGGCTCCCTCCGATTAGTAAGAAGTAGGTCGATTCCAGAGTCAGCAAGCATAAATCTTACCCTTTCTATTGGATAATCTACTCCAATCGGAACAAAACAGCAGCCGGCCTTTACTACTGATAACATTGCTATAACAGCATCAACCGACTGATTTATCATAATTCCAACCCTACTTCCCGCCTTGACTTTACCAAGAAGTTGCTTTGCTATCTTATCGGTCTGGTTATCCAACTCAGAATAGGTCAACTCCAACTCAACATCCTGAAGAGCAATAGAATTTGGATAAAGCTCCGCAACAGCCTTAAATCGCCTACTAATCGAATCAAAACCTACCTCCTCAGAGCCATCAGCTGAGAGCTCTATTGCCTTCTGTTGTACATAATCAGATACTAAAAGCTGACCCAATTGTTTCTTTGGATGCAGCAAAGCATTGCTTAATAAGTTAAGCCACTCTTCAATGGCATCTCTGATATACCTTTCTTCAAATAAAACATCAGAGTATTCAGCAGATAACCAGAATCGCTCACCATCTTCCAGTGCATAGATAGTTAAATCAACTTTTGACCCAATATAATGCGCCGGTATCTGCCTAACCTCTAACCCATCCAGATTAAGATGGCTCTCAGGAACCTGCTGGTGAACAAGAAGTATCTGAAAAACTGGATTCCAGGAAAGACTTCTCTCAGGATTAATGCGCTGTAATAAGAGCTCCCAAGGAACGGTCGGCTCAGAAAGACCTTGCTTTAACTGATCATGAACCACATCTAACCAATCATTAAATGCAGGTAACTCATCTAAACTAAATCTCATTGGCATCACCTCTGAGAAATAACCCATGCTATCCTGAAACATTGGATGCTCACGACCAGACCGCATAACCCCTAAAACAAAATCTTGCTGACGGGTTCGCATTCTGAACCAAGCGGCAAATGATGCTAAAAGTATCGGGAAGACACTTTTCTTTCTTAATTGAGCAGCCTGATGCAATGTTCCAATTAGCGCAGGAGAGACCTCTATCTGAATTGTCTTACCTTCTACTCCCATCACCTTTGGTCTCTCGCTCTCCTCCCTTAAAGATGATAAGACAGGTGCCCCTGATAAACAATCTAAGTATCTTGTAATAGCTTTCTCAAAAACTCCATCAGCCTCTTGCTTAATCTGATATTTGGCAAATGCCCCCAAACCTAAAGTATCGGGCTTAATATCAACCAATGAAGAGCTTAGATATGCCCTATATAACTGGATCAAATCATGATAGAAGACGCCAACAGACCAACCATCCACAACAATATGATGGAAAACAATGACCAAAAGATGTTCTGTTTTTTCACCCAACAACAGTACTCTGATAAGAGGTGACTTTGACAAATCAAAAGGAAGACTATTAAACTGTTCAATTACATGATCTATATCGATCTCCTCCAATTTTCTATCAAACAAATTGTGATCAAGAGCATTTAGTTCAGAGTTAATCGCAAATTGTACTTGCTTATCAACAATTTGATACGGCTTACCCTCAACCTCCACAAATCGGGTTCTTAGAGAGGGATGCTTTTTTATCAGAGCATCAAATGCCATTTCCAAGGCAGTTCTATTTAACCTCCCTTTTACAGTATAGGCTAATGGAAGATTATAGACCTGCTGACCCTCACCCATCTTGACCAACAACCAAGGGCGCTCCTGTGCTCTGGTCAACTCTATCAACTCTCCGTCAGGCACGCCTTCGGGTAGCTCGTCAGAAGAAGCGAGGAAGCTATTCTTGTCTATCCAGGAGGCCATTTTATCTAAACGGGAAGCTTCATAAACGACAGAGGCAGGCAGTTTAACTCCCTTCTGCTCCCAAACCTTACCAATGAGATGAGCTATCAAGATAGAATGCCCCCCCAAACCAAAGAAATCATCCTCTTTTCTCACACGAGGAGTCGAGAGAACCTCTTTCCAAATAGCAGAGAGCCATGCCTCTGTTTTACTCAGGATAGCTGTATTCCCGTCGCTCTCCTCCACAAACGCACTTACAGGTAACCTTGAAAAGTCAGTCTTTCCATTCACCGTTAAGGGGATATTCTCCACTTTTAAAAGCAGAGAAGGAACCATATAAGGGGGAAGTTTCTGTTGCAGCCACACCTTTAAACTTTCAGAATCAACCCCATCACGATCAGAGATATACCATGCAGCCAGGCTTTTCCCGACAGCCCCCTGGGTAATCGCACCAGCAACAGCTTGTTCAACTCCCGGATACAACAGCATGATTCTGGCAACCTCCAATGGATCTACCCTGAAACCTCTTATTTTCAACTGATGATCAAGTCGTCCAAGATAGAGAACCCTTCCATCATAAGTTCTGACAACCTTATCACCGGTCTTGTATACTCTTTTTGTTGTCCCAACGCCACCCTTCTTATGACGTTTTCCATTAATCTCTAAAGACAATCTATTTCCACCATCAAAACTGATCTCTTCTGAATCAGCATCCTCACATGAACAGCCCCCCTTTAGACTGGTAAAAACCGTCCTCTCTTTTTCAGGTTGGTTTAAATAGCCCAAAGCCAATTGTTCTCCTGTAATCCAAAGCTCTCCGGGAACCTGGTTGGGAACGGCCTCACCCCTTTTGTTCATAATCCAAGCCTCGGTTCCGGGTAATGCTTCACCCAATGGGATAAGTGAATAGGGTTTGACCTCCTCCTTTAGCTCAGTGGTCATTACCACAACCGTTGTCTCAGTAGGCCCATAGCTATTCACCAGACTCACGAATGACGGTGCCTGACTCCTCCAGAGTTGAAGATCATTAGCCAGAACGGCCTCTCCACCTAATATAACCAATCGAATTGACGTCGGGAAGTTCTCAGCATTAAACCATACTGAGTTTACCCATAAACGCCAAAAGGCAGTTGGAAGATCTAGTACAGTAACTCTATTCGCTCCAACAAATCTCATCAAAGTAAGTGGTTCAGGCAATGAAGATGGCCTAACTACCAACTTTGCCCCAACAAAAAGTGAGCACAGAATCTCCTCTAACGCTGCATCAAATGTTGGATTTGAGAAATGCAAAACTACATCATCCGAAGTAAAGCCATATCTAATCACCGCTTCACTAATAAAACGTGATATCGCTTTTTGACCAACCCTAACCCCATTTGGAGTCCCGGTAGACCCGGATGTAAAGATAAGATATGCCTCTCTATCACCGATCTGATCCAGAGTCTCATCAATCATTTGTCTGATTGCCAGCCGCCAATCACCTGCTACAAGATGCTGAGACTCTTGCTCTATCGCCTCATCCAAAACAACAGAAGATTTATCAGGATGTATAAACTTTATATCAAGTCCCGAAGGAAGCACAGGCCTATCGGTAACCATTACCACCGGCTCGGCCTGCTTTATCATCCACATAAGTCTTTCTGTCGGATAATCCGGATCAATAGGCATAAATGATGCCTTACAACCCCAACAAGCAAGAATACTCTTTATCATTGAATAGCCTGCAGGCATCCATAAGGCTACCCTTGTATTCTCACTAACTCCATTAAGTTCAAGTTGCTCCTTAAGACTTACAATATCACTGAACAATTGATCATAAGTATACTCTTTAGAACCCTCTCTGACAGCAACTTTACTTCCTAAAAAGAGACCTCTGCTTACAATACTCCTTAGCACAGATTCGCTTATCTTAACAGTAGCAGAACTCTCTTTTAAGAATACTCTTTCCTCATCTTCAGTCAGCCAAGGCAGAGCCTTTAGCTCAACACTCTCATCACTCTTGATGAGTTCAATCTGCTTTTCGATAATCTCGGCACAACGAAGCCCAAAGCGCTGATATTCCTCCTCTCCCGGCAATAAGAGATCAACGGAGTCCTCTGAAACTAAAACCACCATCGAATTAGGCTCAATCCCACTCGACAAGCTCTCACCAACATAAATATGCGGCGTTGCACCTCTTAAGTGAACCAACTCAGTATCTCTATAAGGCAAATCATTAAACCAAGTAGAATCTTGATTCACACCCTTATAGTAACTCTCTAATTCTTCACTAAATGCTATAGCTGTTTTAGAATCATCAATAACAATATCAATAGGAACCCAATCAGACAATAATCTATGAGGAAGTGAAACCTCATCACCGGTAACGACTCTAATTCGTCCTACTGCCAGACGATCCCCATCACCAAGTCTAACCAAATGATAAAGCAACAGTGAGACCCTCAACCAGCATGACTCATTGCCTAGATGTATATTCTGACGAATCAAAGAGAGATGCTCTGAATAGACCGGAGCCTCTGTAAACTCAAGACGACTCAGTGCCTTACGCCACTGACCCTCTGAAGGGGTAATCCTTGAACGTAAAGAGGTTATCTTTTCCAGCAAAGAACTCTCAACAATATCTACACCACCTGCCGGATTAAGTGAAGCAAGATGATCTATCGTTATTCTACCAACCAGATTAGGTTGCACAACCCCATCCTGTGTTGAAATACCCCATTGCCCTTCACCGATAGATACAAAACGACCATAATCACCCGTCGGCTGTGTATTTATAATTGTTAATCCAGTGATATAGTAGGCCACTCCTCGAACTACCAGAAAAGGCATCCCAAAGAGGTTAGACTCTCCGGGGATTGGCTGTAAAGCCATTATTAACGCCGATAACTCTAAAGATTTCCCATTAAAATCTATCCATGAAACAATCCGGGAGGCTAGTGACAGATCATGCCTTACCCTATTGACGCCTTCTACTTTAACAGGACGAAGAGTGTCATTCATTAAATCATTTAACAACGCAATGAAAGAACTTTCTGCCGCTTTCCGACAAAGCTGTAAAAGCTCTGAAGGATTTACCGATTCTTTTATAGGGAACTTATGCTGGAATAAGACATCACCACCAAACTGCACAGGAGAAAGCCTTTGCCAAATAACACCGAAATACTTCTCACGTCTAAGCAGTGCTTCTACAAAAGCTGTTTCTCCAACCATTCCCGGGAAAATTCCATAATGCAACATTATAGCTTCGGCTCTAGCTCTGGAATAGAACTCAACAGGAACAGCCTCTTTAGGCCTTAAACAGAACAGATAATCAAACGTCAGTTGATCCTCCCCGGGAACACTACTCAATGAATCGTAAACGGGAGCAATTATATCATTGAACCTCTCCTTAGAAACAACAGCAACAACATTAAAATCATTCTCTTGAAGTTGATACAGCAATTTTCTTAGCTTAGCCCCTTCCCCTACAATTACTGTATCACGACGATAAGGCTTAGTAGCTGCAAGAATATCTGATATCTTTTTCCCTGGCGCATTCAAGATAACCTGATAAAGCTTTTGCAAGAAGCTCTGCATCCGTGAAGCCATGCTTTCATCAAAAAGCTCTGGATCATATTCTAACCAACACTCTATCTCATCCTCAAGTAATTCAACATTAAAGCTTAGATCTGCCCTGGCAGTATTATTTCCAACCTCCTTCTGCTTCAGAACCAAATCATCAACTCCGGAGTTCTGCTCAGGCCAATTCTGCATCACCATAATTGCCTGAAACAATGGAGACAACCCAGGGCGAGTGATAATTTCCAGATGCTTAAGCAGCTCTCCAAAAGCAACTTCGCCATGGGTGAGTGCCGCAATCACATTCTGTGTGACCTTGGCAAGATAACTCTGAAAACTCTGGTCATCACCAATAATTGACCTAACCGGAACCATATTGGTCAGATAACCTATCACCTGGCTCATGGCCTCGTCATCCCTGCCGGCACGTGGAGTTCCAACAATAATATCGTGATCATTACTATATTGGCGAAGCATCAGCGTATAACCTGAAAGAAAAAGAGAGAAAAGAGTTGTCTTCTCTTGTCTTGCCAATTGTTGTAAGCCCCATGAAGTCTGCTTATCAAAACGCCACCATAATCGCCTTCCTCGCTTACCTGCTGCACCTCTATCAGCCCCCTCTTTATAGGGCAACACCATCACCCGTTCACCTTTCCCTAGATAATCCTCCCAGAATCTCAATGACGAATCATAGTGGTTTAATGAGACACTCTTTTGACTAAGTGCTAAATCGATCATCTGAAAAGTACTCTTCGATGACGACTCCCTCTTAGAGTTTATTTTATCATGGTAGATTCTCCTAAACTTATTCATAAACAAGCCCATTGACCACCCATCAAAAATCAGATGATTAAGTGACATCAATAACAGGAAGCGATCAGATGATAACCGTAATAACACCATCTCAAAGGTGTGACCTTTAGCTATATCAAACGAAACATTCCCGAGATGATTCAGTAAAGTCTGGATTGTCTTCTTCTGCTCAAAAGGATTCAAATCAGATATATCCTTTATCTGAACCTTAGTGAATGGTAGATCCAATAAAACCTGAACTGGAGTGTCATCATCAAACCGGAATGATGTCCTAAAAGCCTCATTGCCAATGAATATCTCATTTAAAACATCTACAATAAATGGAGCCTCGGCTTTCGACTGGATTGATAGCTGTAGGACTATATAGTGTTGTTTCCCACCCGGATCAAGTTTTTGTAACAAGAATAGATCTCTCTGTGTAGGTGTCAATGGATAACTCTCTCTATCTCTTGGATAAATTAAGTACTCCATTCCCTTTCCGGCATTTAACACCGAGACCTGATCCATATAAGAGGCTATGTCTGCCAGAACGGGATTCTCAAATACATTTGAAATGCTAAGTTCTTTTCCAGTCAACTGCCTTACACGCATCAAAAACCTTGCAATAGTAAGCGAGTTACCCCCCAGGTCAAAGAGATTATCATCGGGACTAACTCTTTCCAGTGATAGAAGATCTTCAACAATATGGCATACCTGACTTTCGGCATTAGTTCTTGGTTCCCGAAAAACCGTTTGAGACACCATACCTGGCAGTGGCAACATACGTCGGTCTACCTTGCCATTCTCAGTACGTGGTAAGCGACTTAATTGCATGAAATAGGAAGGAACCATATAGGAGGGAAGACTTTTACTCAGGGCACTCCTAAGTCTATCAAAACCCTCTTGAATAAGGTCAAGATCAGAAACAAACCACATCACAAGATGGTCCTGGCCATTAATAGAAACCTTTCCTACACAGCACTCATAAACAAGATTTGAGATTATTGCAGCTTGCTCTATCTCACCCGGCTCAATACGATAACCCCTGATTTTTATTTGATAATCAATACGCCCCTCATATATGAGGTTCCCATCCGGAAGCATCTTGACTCTATCACCTGTTTTATAAATTCTGCTATTACGCTTATATGGGTCAACTATAAATCGTTCTGCCGTCAGTTGTTGATCGCCCCAATAACCAACTGCGAGCCCTATTCCCCCAATATAAAGTTCACCCGACTGACCCAGCTCAACCTCCTGAAACTCTTCATCAAGAACTCTGATATAATTACCGTCAACGGCAGTTCCAATCGGGGTTCTCTCATTGACCATTGGTGTTTTAGTGACATGAAAAGCTGTAGCAAAAACAGTCGCCTCTGTCGGACCATAGCCATTAATCACAATCGGAGCTGAATCAAGAGCTAAAAATCTATTAAATACCCCACGAGTAATAGGCTCAACACCAGCCAAAATACGCTTCAGCGTAACTCCTTCCTGATTCTCTAAAAGTGACCGGCCTAGCTCATCTAGCATGCCCGGATGAAAGTAGCAACTTGTTATAGCTTCTTCTCTGATTAACTGCGCAAAAGACTCAATATCTAAGGCATCCTCCTGATCCAACAAATACAAAGTTCCACCAAAACAGATTATTGAAAAAATCTCATGCACACTTACATCAAAAACATAAGGACAGATACAAGTGCCTTTTAACGTGCCAATTGAGGGAGCCATCTCCTCCCAGGCGTTTAATAGATTTACAACTGATTTATGAGCAACAGCCACCCCCTTGGGTTGTCCTGTTGAGCCCGATGTGAACAGGAGATAGGCGATATCTTCATTTGATATTGGACTGACAATCTGGGCTGTATTAGTAGATGTAACAACCTTCTGATGTTCATCTGAGCCAATGAATCTACCGGTAAAATCGGAGGGACAACTTTCACCTAATAGATGAGTAGGATTGATTTGGGCTAAGATTGAGTTTACCCGAACCACTGGCTGATTAATATCAAGTGGAACATAGAAACCGCCAGCCATCATTACGGCCAACATACTCTCAATCATCCGACTATCTCTTTTCAACAACAAAGCTACCGGCGTACCTCGCCCGACACCCTCCGTCTGAAGTAATAAAGCAAGCCCTTGAGCCCTGAAATAAAGCTCATTATAGGTTAATTCCGTCTTACCTACTCTCAGACAAACCCGATCGGGATATGCATCAACCATCTGTTGAAATAACCCCAATACTGTCTGTTCTTTTTGTTCTATTCTCATCTATCCCTTTCTATTGGGTCTCGCTACTGAATCATTGCTCTTATTATTCCAAATATAAGACAAACTTAGATGTTATACGAGGCAAAAAATCCAAAAGCCAAGATTAATTCTATCTTAAACCCTATAAACTCAATTATCAACGCCTATCTCTTTGCTAATTATAATCTTTCGAACTAAACTAACTTGTAAAAAAGGACTCCCAAAAGTGAGAAGAGAAGACCAATTCAAACCATATATTATCCGCCATTTTTTGAACAATCGCCCATACAATTAAACCTTTTAAGTAATATTGCCACACCAAACTAACAACCGACTCATGTTAAAGAAAATCGCACTTCATTGGTATATTCTAATTTCACTTGTTTTAGGTGCATTATTTGGCTTTTACTTCTCTGAGGCAGTCCCTTACATAAGTTGGATGGGAGATCTTTTTCTTCGCCTGCTCAGAATGGTAATTGTTCCTATGGTCTTTGCCTCACTAGTAACCGGCGTGGCAAGTCTAGGTAACAGCGATAATCTAGGCCGAATAGGCATAAAAACCATGGGGTTTTATTTAATAACCACCTTATTAGCAATATTAACAGGTCTATTCTTTGTAAATATAATAGCACCTGGAAAAGGGGCTTACCTCGGACTAAATGCAAAACCCGAAGGATTAGTTGTAACAGAAAAACCACTTAGCAAGATCCTTATTGAGGTTGTTCCCGAGAACATCTTTCAAGCATTAGCACAGGCTAACATGCTACAAATCATTTTCTTTGCTCTTTTATTTGGCTTCTTTATCACTCGACTATCCGCAAAACAGGCTGATCCTATAAAAAGAGCCTTCGAGGCAATAAGTGAATTAATGATGAAGATGACCCTCTTTATTGTCCGTTTTACGCCATTCGGTGTTTTTGGAATCGTGGCAAAAGTTACATCTGATGTTGCAGGAGATACAACTGCATTGTTAAACATTGGCGGGCACCTTGGAACCTATATGGTTGTTGTGGTTCTTGGTCTTGCTCTACACACATTTTTCTCACTGAGCCTTATTCTAAAATTCGCAGCCAAAGTGAACCCTTTGACTCATTTGAGGAATATGTCATCCGTTATTCTTACTGCTTTCTCAACTTCAAGCAGTAATGCCACTCTGCCATTGACAATGAGCGAGATAGAGAATAAAAGTGGTGTCTCACCCTCAATCGCAGGATTTACTCTGCCTTTAGGTGCTACAATCAACATGAACGGCACAGCACTCTACGAATGTGTAGCGGTTATGTTCATTTCGCAAGCTTATGGCATCGAATTAACACTTGGGCAGCAAGCTATTGTTGTGCTCACGGCCCTACTGGCTGCAGTTGGCTCAGCAGGCATCCCGATGGCGGGATTAGTAATGATGGCCGTCGTTCTATCGGCAGTTGGGTTGCCACTTGAAGGAATTGGACTTATCCTTGCGGTTGATAGAATTCTCGATATGTTCAGAACCGTGGTCAATGTCTATGGCGATACTTGTGGCGCTGTTTATGTAGCCCACTCTGAGGGAGAAAAACTTAATCGATAAATTGCGGCTAAATGAGCATCGAGAAGAGTTATTTTCTGGTCGGCTGACCAACAAACCACTCATTCTATTGTTTACGATTTCAACCCCTTAGAACTATAATTATGCGACAATCTATATTCTACTCCATCTTGATATCCTTCATTCTGTTTCCTCTGGTAAATCAGGCACAATCAGACAAGTGGGATACCTTCTACGAAACCTCAGGAACCCTTGAGACTCCCGATTATAAAAACACAATAGCATTTTGCAAAAAGATGGCTGATGCCTCTGATATGCTATCTTATCAAGTATTTGGTAAATCAGCCAGAGGGCTGGATATTCCGTACATGATTGCAGATGTCAGAGGTTTTAAAACACCTGAAGAGGCTAAAGAGGCAGGGAATGTTATTATAATGATTCAGGCATGTATACATCCCGGCGAACCTGAAGGAAAAGATGCAGGATTAATTCTTCTGAGAGATATAGCATTCAGAAAAAAGAAATTCAGCCTTCCTGAAAACATCACATTACTCTTTATTCCAATCTTTAATGTTGATGGACATGAACGTTTCGGCCCTTATAACCGGATAAATCAGAATGGCCCAAAAGAGATGGGATGGCGTACCACTGCACAAAATCTTAATCTTAACCGTGATTATATGAAAGCCGAGGCACCTGAGATGCAGGCCTGGCTCAAACTCTGGAATTATTGGAAACCTGACTTCTTTATTGATACTCACACTACCGATGGAGCCGACTATCAATATGTCTTGACTTATGCCCTTGAAGATGGGCTCAATATTGATCCCGTTGTAGGCGGTTGGTTAAAAGAGTCTTATCTGCCCGAGATTACCAAACATATGTTTGCTCTTAAGATGCCAATCTTTCCTTATGTCAGCTTTCGTGAGTGGCATAATCCACGCAGTGGCCTTATTTCACAGCCAGCCCCTCCAATGCTTTCACAAGGGTATGCCGCAATACATAACCGTCCGGGTCTCCTCATCGAGACCCACATGCTTAAACCTTATAAGCCACGAGTTGAGTCGACTCTCGAAATCATCAAAAAATCAATAAGTTTTCTTTCGCAGAATTCAAAAACGCTACATGATCGTTTAAGAAAAGCTGATGAAAATGCCAGACTGTTAGCTCCGAGAAAAGTCACTGTTCCGGTAAGCTTTGGAGTTAACCAAAAAGATAGTACAATGGTGAAGTTTCTAGGAATAAACTATGATGTTATTACAAGCGATCTTACTGGTGGCAAATGGTTCAGATATGGAAAGGACACAATAACATTCAGACTCCCATTGTACGATAAAGCAATAGTAACCAGAGAGATTACTCTACCACCTGCATACATCATCCCAGTTGAATACAGCGATTTGGCATCACGTCTTCCCCTTCATGGCATCGAGGTGGACACCCTTCGAAAGGCAACCTGGCTAAAAGTAGACACCTATCGATTCTCAGAGGTAAAATTTAGACCTACCAGTAACGAAGGACATCAGATTCCCCAGTTTAAAGCCGAGTCGGATACAGCCACCATCTTTTATGCAGCCGGCAGTTTAATTGTTCGAACAGCACAACCAACCTCAAGAATCATAGCTCATCTGCTTGAACCGCAGGCACAAGACTCATGGGTTAGTTGGGGTTATTTCAATAGAGTCTTTGAGCAGAAAGAGTATTCAGAGACCTACGTCATGGAGCCGATGGCACGTGAAATGATGGAGAAAGACCCCTCTTTAAGAAAAAGGTTTGACGATTGGTTATCAGCCAATCCATCTCTAAAGGATAACCAATGGGAACAACTACAATGGTTCTACAAACAGACTCCCTATTACGACAAGGCTCATAACCTATACCCCATTGGCAGATTATCTCAACAACAAGTTGACGATCTTTTCCCACGATAAGTCCTGCAACCTCTAATTCCTCAGTATTATTTCTGCCTCTCCGCTTCTCTGCCTTAGACTCCGCTCAGGCAGCGGTGGGGGTGGTTGAGCGAAGTCGAAACCCGGTGGTTGAGCGAAGTCGAAACCAACGTATCCTTTGTATCCCGCCTCTTTGCCTTCGACTCCGCTCAGGCAGCGACCCGGTGGTTGAGCGAAGTC
>JAJTBW010000252.1 GCA_021286705.1 Sphingobacteriia bacterium | reverse complement strand
AATTGATGTTGGCAGTTTCCGGATCAAAACGTGATTACATAGATAGTCTTTTTCAATAAATCAAAAAATATAAACATCAGCTGGAACAATCCACTGCATAATCTGGGTTTAAAAGAAATTCAACAAATCAGGTAAAACTAATATTCAAACACTAGTGTTCACTAAAAGTTTCAATATACAGCTGTAATAATCTCATAATTAGCAAAAAGCATCCGTTTTTTAACGTGTTGATTTGAATTTGTAACTAGCATCCAATATCAAATTGGTTGCTATGAACGAAGGGAAATATGTTTTCAGTCAACTCGTCAAGTTTCTTCCTAAAAGATCTTTCGACTGTATCGTTATGAAATTTCAAGGTGATAAATATATCAAGTCTTTTAGCTGCTGGAATCAGCTTTTGATTATGATGTATGGTCAACTTTCGGGAAGCGATAGCCTAAGAGAGCTAATTTGCATAACGACAGCACATGCCCCAAAGTCTTATCATCTAGGTTTTGGTAAAGTTTTGGTCACTCGCAGTAATCTGGCAAAAGCAAATGCTAACAGAGACTATCGGATTTTTGAAGAATTTGCTTACAAAATGATATCCATCGCACAGGAAAAACGAATCACCAAAGAGTTTGAAATCAAAGGCAGAATCTATGCCTTTGATTCTACGACTATCGACCTGTGTCTTAATCTTTTCTGATGGGCGAACTTTCGTAAGACAAAAGCTGGTGTCAAGATGCATACACTCTATGATGTTGTAACTCAAATCCCAACTTTTCTTCATATCACAGAGGCGAAAGTTAATGACATGAATGCCATGGATGAGATCCCTTACGAACCAAATGCCTATTATATTTTTGATCAAGGATATTTTGATCTTGCCAGGCTCTTTACGATTAATCTGATCGGATCAAACTTTATCATAAGAGAAAGAAGCAACCTGAAATATGATGTCATTAATGGTGAAGCACTTATTGAAAGTCCTGTCAATATCATTTACGTTCAGACAATACGCCTAAAAGGACAAAAGACAAAAGAAAGATATACTGCTTTGCTTTGGCGAGTTGGCTATTACTCAGTAGAGCACAGAAGAACATTTACTTATATCACCAATAATTTTGAAATCAGTGCAAAAGAAGTCGCTTTGCTTTATAAAAATAGATGGCAAGTGGAGCTATTCTTTAAGCGGATAAAACAACATCTGCATATAACATCTTTCTGGGGTATAACAGAAACCGCAGTTAGAATCCAGATTTTTTCAGCAATAACGGCATAAAGCCTGGTCGCAATTATAGAGCATGATTTAAAGCTTAATAGAAGTACTTTCGATGTACTACGTATCTTCAGTATGTCTCTTCTCGACAAAACACCGATCAGAGAACTCTTTAAAAAGATAGAAAAACGGGATGACATGTCCGAAAATGATCAGTGGCAATTAGGCTTAAATTTTTAGACGATACACGTAATATTTTACAATAAATCAACACTATACGTAAATCAAACGAAACTATTTTTAAATTCTTACTCATTTATTAGGATCAGAACTATTCTCAATCTGTATAATTTTAGAGTAATTATCCACAATAGAGGTAGAAATACGCTCTTTATCATGTCTGATTAAAGCTTTTATTCTAGCATTTAGACCTAATCTATAGCCTTTATGTTTATCCATAGATAGTTCTAAAATAGCGCCACTCATAGCCCAAGGATCTCCACTTTGAATAAGGACCCCTTCTTCCTCATCTATAATAAGGGAACCAACACCTCCAACAAACGTAGAAATACAAGGCATACCAATAATCATTGCTTCACAAAGACTATTAACGTTATTCTCAATGTGCGAAGTCATTACATACATATCGGCATAAATTAAAGCAGATAATAACTCTTTCTCATTAAGTTTCCCCAAAAATTTAAGTCCATGAACGGGATAATTTCTACCTAACTTTCTTTTTGTAATCTTTACTATCAAATCATCTTCTGAAATACCAGCAACTCTCCACTCACAACAAAATCCGATTCTATTTAATTCAAATAAAGCCAGGCATAAAGTTTCAAAGCCCTTATAAAATATATTACCAATAGTAGTATGAATTATTGAAATATGGCGACAATTATGAGGTTTCCAAACATTACAATAGAAACTACTTCGCAAAATACGATCCTCCAAAAAATAGCTACTAGCTGGTGCAAGAATACGTGAAATACGAAAATCCCACCTAGTTCTACCCATAATATATTTAGCATCTCTTAGATTCCGCTCTTCTATAATTTGTCTCTGGATGAAACGAAGATATCCACGTTTAAAACTATATGGAAAAAGTATTCCAGAAATAGAATTAAAATTAAACTTTTTAATATTTAAATATTCTTTTTCTAAACCATCAAAATACTTATGTGTAATGACTGTCAAATTACCTTGAATTGAAATAACGATAGGGATATTAGTTTTCCTAAGAATACAAAGAAAAGGACCCTCTGTCCCATGAATGTGAATAATATCAGGATTTACTAGTCTAATAATTGCTAAATATTCATTCAAATCAAAATCTTCAGTGAACCGTCTAAAAATAGTACGAATAATTTTTGCTATAAGTGAATTATTGATTTTTATTGGATGGTAAAAAGTATTTTTATATTTGAAATTCTCAGAATTTGAAGAATAAAACGCTACATGTAACTCAACCTTAGTTTGAATAACACAATCTAATGATTTAAGCCATCCACCTGTCTCCCTTAATTCTAAATTTAAATAAGTATCACCATTAGCAGGAGTATTAGAAAACCATAGAACTTTCATAAAATACGAATTAATTTTGCAGGATTACCGGCCACAATTGTTTTTGCTAAAACATTTTTAGTCACGACACTTCCAGCAGCAACAATAGCACCCTTCCCTATTACTACCCCAGGTAAGATAATGCATCTAGCACCAAGCCAAGCATGATCTTCTATAATTACATTTTTTTTTATGTGAGAATCATGCTTAACTTCATGACTAATTTGTAATCCACCAGTTAAAATCATAGTTTCATAAGAAATAGTTACATTATCACCAATTAAAATTTCAGCTTGCTCACATGACTGAATAATGCTTCTCTCGTTGATAACTACATTGGAACCAATGGAAATAAATCTATGTCCGAATATCATAACCTGATCACATATAAAAGAATTATAACCTAGTGATTTAAAGTGACTTCGAAGAATCAAGCTTTTACCTTTTAAGCGATAAATCCGTATTAATCCTGAAAAATCTAAAACCCAACGAATTAATCTCATATTTATAAATTTTTAATATAAAATAGCCAACAGTGTGAGAAAATCATCTCTTTACTATATGACAAAAAATCACTTCTATTTCATCAAATTAGAGAAAATAAAAAAAGAATGCTAATTCTGAAAGATTGAAAAATTCAAATTATTAATCTTTTCAATATACAAAATCGAGCTATGCGCATAAATACTTAATTATTATCAATATTAGACACCAGTTTTTATGGAAAAACAATAATTCAGGATTAAGATATTGTCACTAGTGTCTATAAATATCTAAGTACATAAGAAAAATTCAATGAAATTGATATATCAATAGTGGTGCGTTAAGATTCAGGTATCTATTGTAATCATTTAAACAATAGTTACTTATGATTGAATTTATATTTTGAGATTAGAATTGATTTGATATTCATCTTTGCACTATAAAGTGTAAATTATGAATTCAGGTAAATATGTATTCCAGCAGATGTAAGACTTTGTGAATCAATATGAATTTAACAAATGTGTAAAACGCTATTCCGAAAATATTCGGGTATGTAATTTAAATGTTGGGATCAGTTTCCGCAATTGATGCTTGGACAAAAAACTTCGTTGGATTCTCTTCGTTCAATCAGTCCATATTTGCAAGCATACAAAGGACAAGTATATCATCCTTGTCTCAAGCAAAGCGTTTATCATACAACTCTTTCGTGTGCCAATGAGAATCTTGTCTGGCGCATTTATGCCGACCTTGATGAATATCTAATAGATTT
>JAJTBW010000251.1 GCA_021286705.1 Sphingobacteriia bacterium | reverse complement strand
TGATGGGAGAGTTGTCACTGGATGGAGGACTGCAGGCGGTAAAAGGGGTTTTGCCCATGGCCATTCGGGCACGTGAGGAGGGATTTGGCGGACTCATCATTCCGCTCCAAAATGCCAGGGAGGCCGCAGTGGTCGACAAGCTAAAGGTCTATGGTGTAGAGAACATCAGGGAAGTAATCGATTTCTTCAACGGGATAGGGGAACTCAACCAGACCCTCATCAATACCCGGGAGGATTTCCAGGCAGGCAAGAACCATTTCGATGTTGATTTCTCAGAGGTGAAAGGCCAGGAGAATGTAAAAAGATCCCTTGAGATTGCTGCAGCCGGGGGACACAACCTGCTGATGATTGGTCCGCCAGGAGCGGGTAAGACGATGTTGGCCAGACGAATTCCTACCATCCTACCCCCTTTCACACTCCGTGAGGCGCTCGAAACCACCAAGATCCATTCCGTGGCTGGTAAGATAGAACAACAAACCTCGTTGATGACCTGCAGGCCCTTTCGTAGTCCGCACCATACCATCTCGGACGCTGCTCTTGTCGGAGGGGGAACCATCCCTCAGCCGGGAGAGATTTCGCTGGCCCACAACGGCGTGCTGTTTTTGGATGAGCTGCCCGAATTCAAGCGGTCGGTACTGGAGGTGATGCGGCAACCGCTGGAGGATCGCACCATCATTGTATCCAGAGCCAAAAGTTCGGTGGAGTTTCCGGCCAGTTTCATGCTGGTAGCCTCCATGAACCCCTGAAGTTGTGTTGACCATCTGTGGGGTTTATAGAAGAGGGCGGCATCAGATATTTTAGGTTGATAACTATATCTTCGTTATCAACAATTATTGAGTCAGTAATGGATTCAATAATATTTCTCTTTTCATCTCGGCTAAAGGTTTGCCATTTGGAATACAGATTTTGGGCTTCATTGAATAGATACTTACTATTCTCTTCATTTTGCCTCAAGGCGAGTATTTCACCTTCAATTAGCGGTATTTGAGCTTGAATCTGCTGTAATTGCTCAAATGGGGGGTTATAGTGGTTTCTGAAGCCATCTGTAGCAAGTTCCTTGTTCAAATGGAGCTCTATTAGGTTATCAAGTCTTGTTTGGATTTTCTGAGCTTCCTTTTGTAAGGTTTTTAAGAGTTTCTCCTTCTCAGATATTACACTTTCACTTGCATTGATGTAGTGTTTAATGTTTTCTTCGGTGATAATGTAATCTGTTAACTGCTGATGAAAAATATCTTCCAGGTCTTCTTGGTTGATTTTGTTTTTGCAATTGTTGCAAGTGTATTTTGGACTGTTCGATGGTAAATACATTTTATTGCCACAGGAGCAAGAAACAAAGCTGGTGAACAGGTGGGTCTTTTTATTAAGTGGTTGTTTTCTGTCTTTTGATTGTTCTGTTAAAATTGAATTGACTTTGTCCCATTTTTCCTCAGAAATGATTGCCGGGGCTTCGTTAAAAACCCATTCTTCTTTATTCTTTAATTTCCATTGTTTGTTATTGCCTGTGCTTTCGGTATAATTTGCTCTCCTTATTCCCTTAGCAATAGGGTCTTCCAGTAATCTGGTGATTGTTGTATCTGAAAATTCTGATCCATTCCTCGTTCTGTATCCTTTCTGATTTAAAATATTGGCTACAGTTTTCCTCCTTTTATGCTCAAGGAATAAATCATAAATTAAACCTCTTATGGTTGCTTCATCTTGATTAATGAAAAGCTTTTTATCTCTCCACTCATAACCATATGGAGCTTGGCCACCTAAGGACTTCCCGAGTTTGGCTCTGATGGGAATAGAGGCTGAAACCCTTGAAGCAATCTCTTCTCTTTCCCATTGTGCCATTGCTGAGATGAGGGTATAGAAGAATCTTCCAGCTGGCGTAGAGGTATCAATGCTTTCTTGCAATGAAATTAGGTCAGCATTGTATTCACGGAAAATGTCAGCGATTTGGAGTAACTCCCTGGTGTTTCTTGCAAGTCTGGCAATTTTGGAGAAGATTAGCCCAGTGATTTTGCCAGAGCTAATATCTTTCAGCATTCTCTCAGCTTCAGGGTGGTGCAAAACCGCCTTTCCACTGACTGCTTCTAAGTGATACACCTCAATGACTTCCCAGTCTTTTACCTCAGCATACATTTTTGCTCTTGCTTCGTGGTGTTCGGGACTGTCGCCTTTGGCTTGGTCTTCTGTTGATACTCTAATCCATATACCGACTTGCTTTTTCATTCTCTTTGAAATTTATATATCAAATATACAAAAAGCAATGAAACTATGATGTGTGTATGACTCAAACTTCAATTATTTTGTATCCCCATGCCTTCTTTAAACTGACATATGTATTCAATATTGTGAAATACAAGAGTACAGGCTTGATTTAATTACCGCCATGGGAAAAGGAATTAATAAGTGAACTAATTTATAAAACTGAAAATCAGGAATCTAAATAAAATGTATATTTGTGTTAATCATTATTTCAACTAATAATATGATTTACAGCTGTTAAATGTTCAATCTGGTTATTAATGTTGTGCTAAATATCGCATGATATTGTCGTTGACGGAATTGTGGACTAAGCAATATTGATTAATAAGCCAAACCTTCAATAATTTACATAAAGTGATATTATCAGATTTAGAAATAAAAGAAGCTTTAAACTCAATAAGTAGCGAAGTGCTTAATGGTCAAAATTTCAGCAGAAAAGCATTTGCGAGAAGTATTATTAATTACCCAGCAATGATGATACCTTCTGTCCAGGAACCAATTATTAAAAGCTTGGCAGATGCTTTTCAAGGTGAAGTGTCCTTATTTGATCCATTTATGGGAGCATCAAATACTTTGGTTACCGGGATGAAATACGGTTTTAATGTCTTTGGACAAGATATAAACCCATTATCTCTTCTTATTAGTCAAGTGAAAACAACCTATTATTCTTGGGAAGAACTTAAAGAAGCAGAAAATTCTTTAAGGAATAAAGTATCAATTGATTCTTCTTCAAATAGAGAGATACATTTTCAAAATATCGACAAATGGTTCAAGGCAGAAATTCAAATTGAGCTTTCAAAACTTAAGAGAGCAATTGAAAGTGAACCAAGCTTAAAAATAAGGAAATTTTGCTGGGTTGCACTTGCAGAGGTAGTACGATTAACAAGCAATGATAGAACATCAACCTTCAAAATGCATATTCGATCAAATATTGACGTGCAAAGCAGAAATCTGTCTGCTGTGGAAACATTTTTTACAATACTAAAAAGAAGTATTAAAGACATCCATGATTATTGTTCATTACTTTTTAAAAACGGCCTAATCGAAGATAATAAATATAAAAAATTTGCTGAAGTTTCTTGGGGTGATTCAATGGAAAGCGTTAATACAGATAAGACTTTCAATCTATTAGTTACATCCCCGCCTTACGGGGACAATCAAACTACAGTGACATATGGTCAATTTTCATATTTGCCTCTTCAATGGTTACCTATCGAAGACATTGACGTTAATATCACTATGAGTTATCTAAAAACAATGCAAGAAATTGATACTAATAGTTTGGGAGGCAAAATGATTCCAAAATATCAGGAAAATGCAGAAATGCTTTTCGATAAATCAGAAACACTAAAACAACTATTTGATTCATTCGACTCAGTTGATAAAAAGCGAGCGAGAAAAGTGATTAATTTTTTCCACGATCTTGATAAATCGATTGACAAGATTTCAACTAAACTTAGCCGGGGAGCGTTTATGGTATGGACAATTGGAAATAGAAATGTCAATAAAAGAGTTGTAAGGAATGATCTAATACTTACGGAACTTCTTTACTCAAAACAAGTTGAGCTTATAGCAGATCTTGATAGAGATATTTTAAGTAAACGAATGCCTTCGAGAAATAGCTTCTCTGAGACAATGAGCAAGGAGAAAATATTAATCTTTAAAACAGTTATTTCTGCATGAGTGAATACCATTTTGACATAACTCCTCATATAGTTAAGCAACTCGGTGAACAATTGGTTTCGGATGAGATCACCGCTTTATTAGAATTGATTAAAAATTCGTATGA
>JAJTBW010000250.1 GCA_021286705.1 Sphingobacteriia bacterium | reverse complement strand
GCATGGATATTTGGGGCTGGCAAGAGAAATTTGGAAGGGATGGGCGGTTAAAAAAAAAGGTGCCTTAAGAAGGCACCTTAGAATATCTTAAACAAGGCTACTTTTTCTTCTTACAAAACATATTATAAGCTTTAAGCGAGCCAGAATTACCCATTTCGATAGACTTTTTCCAGTCTTCGCAAGCAGCCGTTGTATCCTTCATTAAGAACTTTACGTTACCGCGATTATTATAGGCAGGGGCATAGTCAGGCATCAAAGCGATAGCCATATCATAGTCGGCAATTGATTCTTTGAATTTTTCAAGAAAAGCTAGCACCTGCCCCCTGTTGTAATAAGCCAAAGCAAACCGATCATCTTGTCTTATAACATTAGTAAAATCAGCATAAGCTTGAGGAAGATCATTGAGCTTTAAATGACACAAGCCAGAATACATCAGAGCATTCTCGTCTCTGGGTTTAAGCTTCAATGCCTGTTCAAGTTTTGGTAACGCTGCGGCATATTCTCCTTTTTCAGACATTGCATAGCCTAACATAAACCAGCCGATATATTTATCAGGTTGATTCCAGGTATACTCATCGAGAAGTTTTATTGCTTCATCATTAATACCGTCCTCAAGAATCGAGAGAGCTTTAAGGATCAAAGCCTGAGCCTTAGGATCCTCACTTTTATCAGTAACCGTTTCACGGGTTATTCCCAATTTTTCGAGACTGGTACGACCATCATTTTTCAATGGGGTGATAGTATCAGTTTTTGACACGGTCTCTTTCTCCCGCTTGCCATTGCATGAAGATATGGCAACAGTTATAAAAAGAGCAACAAGCAATAAAACGTAGTTTCGTTTCATAATCGGCTATTGTTTAAAACGGATGCAAAAGTGCGAATAAATAGTTTACTGACAAAGTTGATCAAGGTATTCTTGAGCCATTTTATGACCAAGCTCTTTGGCTTTCTGTAGATCTGCACAAGCCTCCTCGTTTTTTGATAAGTTAAAGCGACAAAGAGCACGACCTAACCAAGCCTCGGCTATAGAATCATCAATTTCAATAGCCTCAGAATAATCACTCTCCGCATTTTTCCAATCCATTAAGTTAAAGGTAGCCAATGCCCTATTCATGTATGCATCAGCATATTCGGGGTCTATCTCTATTGCCTTTGAAAAATCGGCTTTTGCTATTCGGTACAATCTCATTCCGGCTTTAACAGTTCCGCGGGTCATCACCATTTCAGGATCTAAAGGAGCCAACTCACAACACTTATTGAGATCACGTAAAGCAGCATTAGGGTCTTCAAGCTTCATAAAAGTTAAAGCTCGTTGATAAAGTGCTGGGACATATTCCGGTTTATAGATAAGGATAGAATCGAATTGGTTCTTTGCGGCAAAGACCTGATCTTTCTCGAAAAAGATAAGACCAAGATTAAATCTAGCCTCCGGAGCTTTAGGATCTACTTTAATTGCTTTACGAATAAATGAAACTGCATCTTTATCATGGCCAAGCTGTTTGGCAGTAATACCCGATTGGAGTAAAATATCTGCTCTGTCGGGTCTGAGCTTTCTTGCACGAGCAAATTCGGCTTCAGCCAATAGATACTCCTTCCGTTTTAAATAGATCAAACCACGATTGTAGAAACCTTCAGGTACTCTGGCATCCAGTTCAATAGCCTTTGTGAAATCAGACATAGCCTGGTCAATATCTCCAACCTTAGCCGAGATTGTTCCCGATTTAATATAATCCTCCGCATACTTTTGGGCGCTTATATCAAATGAGGTTAACAGACAAACCACTATAATAAATGTAATTACCAACCTCTTTTTCATGCTTCTAAATTTTGTTATTTCCAGTATAACTATTCAACTAACTATTATGAGTCAGCCTTTCAAACATCAGTTGTGCCGTTCGCTCAGAAGCTCCTGGGCCGCCAAGTGTTTGTTTTAATTCTGAATAGTCATTTTTCAATCTATCCCTATAAACTTCATCATTAATAAGCTTATCAAGCTCATTTTTCAACTCTTTAACAGTCAGTTCGCCTTGTATCATCTCTCTAACGATACCCTTATCCATTATTAAATTGGCAAGGCCGATAAACTTTATTTTAATCAACATTCTGGCTATAAAGTAGGAGATCCAGCCCCCTTTATAACAGATCACTTCAGGAACAGAGAAGAGAGCAGTTTCGAGCGAGGCTGTGCCCGAAGTTACCATAGCGGCATGCGAGTAGGTTAAAAGGGTATAAGTAGCATCCCGAACTACTTTCACATTAGGATATTGATTTAGCCAAGGTTTAAAGAAAACATCATCAAGGCCAGGGGCAGCACCCATAACAAAAGTGTAATCTTTAAAAGAGGAAGCAGCTTCCAGCATAATAGGTAGCATACGCTTCACCTCCTGCTTTCGGCTTCCGGGTAAGATAGCAACCAGTGGATTAGAGCCAAGGTTAAATCGATCTCGAAAGCCTTTCTCATCTTCAGGTACAAATGAGGTAATATAATCAAGCAAAGGATGACCAGCAAAATCGACATCGATACCATGATCGTGATAGAATTGCTTCTCAAAAGGAAGAATAACATAGAGCCTGTCAACAAATGCTTCAATCTGTTTAATCCTTCCTTTCTTCCAGGCCCAGACCTGAGGGGAGATATAATAAAAGACCTTTATCCCGGCTTTGGAAGCAAATTCGGCAATACGTAGATTAAAACCGGGGTAGTCGACAAGAATAAGAACATCAGGGTTATAGTCTAATATCTCCTTTTTACAGAAGTTAAGATTATTATAGATAGTCCGAATGTTTAAAAGTACCTCTGTAAAACCCATAAAAGCCAGGTCGCGATAGTGTTTAACAAGAGTAAGCCCTTGAGCCTCCATCTTTTCGCCACCCCAACCTCTAAAGTGACCATTCGAATCAAGTTTTTTTAGCTCAGCAATCAAGCGAGCCGCATGTAAATCACCTGATGCCTCTCCGGCTATAACATAGTATCTCATCGATTCTTTTACTGTTTTTAGTGGTCAAACAAAGTGGTGAAACCTATAGAAATTAGAAAGTAGACAACATACCTGAATTATTCAGCGATTCTCAACTATAACCAAGGCATCCCTAATAATACTACAACCAGATTACCGGCATGGGTATAGCTGACAATTACCTTGCCTTTCAATTTAAAGAAGTGATTTTTCAATCAAGGGAAGAAAAAGAGCCAGGATAATTAAAATCAGGGTAGAAAAGAGCATTGCCCGTCCGGCCTTATCGGCTTTTAAGCTAACTAGGAAATACCTTATTAAGACGATGTTAGGGATTACCGATAACATGATCAACTTCTGATTTTCAAGCCAGGGGGAACCACCTTGAGAGACTTGGTTGGTTAAGAAGTAAATAATTACAAAGAGGATAACGGGTAAGACAAACCCTATAAATCCGCCCCAGAGATAAGTATCTTTTTTCACGCTAGATATGGTATTAAGGCTATTTGAGAGATGAAAGAGCTGAAAATCATTTATTAAAAATCTTACCAAATGGATCTATCATCTGGTGGGCAGTTAGATCATAAGTTACAGGCATAACCGAGATATAACCATTAGCGAGAGCCCATTCATCGGTACCTTCTTCCGAGACATTACCTGAGAAGTAACCTTGTATCCAGTAATATGGACGACCTCTTGGATCGAGTCGGGCATCAAATTCCTCCTCCCATCGACCTTGACCCTGGCGAGTAGTCAAGACACCTTTAATATCCTCTTTTGGAATAGCGGGGATATTGACATTCAGACAGACACCCTTAGGCAAGCCATGTTTAAGAACTTGCAAAGCAATCTCCCGAATATAAGATGCAGAAGACAGAAAATCGGCATCATGAGCATAGTCACATAAAGAGAAACCAACAGAGGGGATATTCTCCATACAACCTTCAAGGACAGCAGCCATGGTGCCACTATATAAGATATTTACCGAAGAATTACCACCATGATTTATTCCGGACACCAATAGATCAGGCACAGTCGGAAGAAATTGATTTAAGGCAAGCTTAACACAGTCTACCGGGGTACCATT
>JAJTBW010000249.1 GCA_021286705.1 Sphingobacteriia bacterium | reverse complement strand
TTCAGAAAATCAAAAAATATAAACCTCAGCTGGAACAATCCACTGCATAATCTGGTTAAACATTTCTACTCTCAATTAAAATATTGTTAAAAATAAATTTCAAACTTGACGCTTGTATTTTAAATGAAGATTGCTATATTTGCAGAATAAATACGAAATAAGTCATGTTGCTTGAATTTAAGGTTTCTAACTACAGGTCGATTGGTGATGAGCAAACTATGAGTTTGATTCCTGCTCCAAAACAAAAAGACCATATTCAAAACATTATTACTAAAGGAAGATATCAGGCTTTAAATGCTATATCACTTTATGGATCAAATGGTGGAGGTAAATCAAATATTCTAAAAGCAATGAGTCTTTTAGATAGATTAGTTCATATTTCTGCAAGGACATCATCAACAACTCGCTTGCCTTACGATCCTTTCCTATTACGCGAGGGTTTGGAAGACAAACCAACTGGTTTTGAAATCTCTTTTGTCATTGAAGAAAACCGTTATCGCTACGGATTAGAATTTAATGCTAGTGAAATTAAAAAAGAATGGTTGTTTCGTAAATCAACAGGAAGAGAGGTGGTTTTATTTGAAAGAGAGGGAGAAACAATTGATACGAGTTCAGGATTTAACGGCTCAAAAAAGATCATAGATGCTGCGATTGAAGCAACAAGGGCTAACGCATTGTTTCTTTCTACATGCGACATGTTAAATGTTGAAGAAGCCAAAAGTATTATGCAATGGTTTAAAAACTTTAATATGGTTGACGGACTTAATACAGAGATGGAAGAAATCCAAACTGTTGAACTTTGGGAAGAAACGGAATATAGAGAAAAGATTAAGCAATACTTAGCATCGTTAAGCCTAAATATTATTGATGTTGATGTTACAACAAAAGAATTTGAAGAATCTGAACTACCTGATGACATGCCTAAAAATGTAAAATCAAGATTAGCAAAATCATTAAGAGGCAAGCAGAGTTACACTGTCTTTGCAAAGCATCGCATATACGATACAAATGCTTTACCAACAGACAAAACATATAGTTGGAAGTGGGAGGACAAAGAATCATCTGGAGCGAAAAAAGCATTTCAATTAAGTGGACCTATTTTATGGGCGTTAGCTAACGGAGGAGTACTTATCATTGATGAAATAGAAGCGAAACTCCATCCTATAATGACTTTGAATACTATTGATGTATTCTTAAACAAAGAAAGCAATCCAAACAAAGCGCAATTAATTTTTGCAACTCACGATACGAACCTTTTAAGTTATTCAAATCTTAGGCGAGACCAAATTTGCTTTGCAGAAAAAAGCAAATGGGAATCCACTGAAATATATTCACTCTCTGACTTTGTATATTTTGGAGAAAAAAATGGCGAGTTCAAATCAGAGAAAGAAAGACCTGACACAGACAAAGAGAAACGTTATTTCGAAGGTAGATATGGTGCAATACCGGCATTAGGTAGTTTTCAAAAATTTATTCGCAATAGCAAATGGCAAGAAGAGGTACTTTAAATAAAGCCGAGGTAAAGGATAAGGAGAAAAGACCAATACGTTGGCGAAAGTATCCTCATTTATTTCTCATCGTATGTGAAGATGGCAATACTGAGCCATATTACTTCAGAACATTTGAAAAGTACATTCCTGAAGAAACGATTTTTTTAAGAGCAGTTGGTACAGGTAGAAGCTCAAAAGGTGTTGTTGAACAAGCAATTGTGGAACGAGAAAAACTGTCAGAAGAAGCAAATAAAAATGTTGATGAAGTTTGGGTTGTATTTGATAAAGATGATGCTGAAAAAGTTCCAGCTAACAGACTTCGATTTACAGATGCATTTAAAATAGCGCAAGAAGAAAAAATGAAAGTTGCTTATAGTAACGAAGTCTTTGAATTATGGTTATTGCTTCATTTTTGTGATATAAGTTCTGTTAACCCAATTCCGCGAGCAGATATATATTCAAATTTGGAAACAGTTATAAAATCTTTTGAAACTCATAAGTCTTTTGTTTACAAACATGGCAAGGCTGAAATAATAAATGCACTTATTAAATTAGGAAATGAAGCAAAGGCAATTGAAAGAGCCGAACAACTTCTTTTCCAACAAAAAGGCAAACAGCCTATTGATGCTAATCCGAGTACGACAGCTCACATTTTAGTTAAAAGACTTAGGGAACTTATTGAGTGGTATTCCTATTCATCCGATTGATTATAAATCTAAATTAATCTAATGAAAATCAGTAATTAAAGTAAGAATGATTTGGAGAAAGCATAGATATTCAGCAGATTAGAAGAGTAATCATACTCATTTTTCTAATGTCGAAAATCAGCGTCATGAGTAAAATTACTGATTTGTTACCAATATTAGACACTCATTTCAAACGAAAAATCAGTCGTTCTAGATTAAAGTTGATGTCTATGTTTGTAAATGCCCTCTGTAAGGCCCAAACAGACGGCTTTGAGAAGCTTTCAATAGCTTTCGATAGCGAAAAGGTAGAAAATGAAAATCTTAGTCTGTGCATTGATAGAGCTAACTGTAAGCTGGGATAAGCGGATATCAATATTTTAATGCTTGGCATAACCTATCAAGGAGTTGCTTTCCCATTATTCAAAATGTTGAATAAGCGAGGTAATTCGAACACCCGTGAATGGATTGAATTAATAGAACGCTTTATTCAAATATGGCCTTTCTTACATTGTTAGCATTCTAATAAACTCTAAGAATCAATCATGTATCAATATCGTTGAGCTTTTGTCATGTGCTAAGGCAATCTCGCTTCCAATTTCCCCACATTATTACCTAGAAACGAAAAGTAGTTGCCAGCGTTATGTTTATTGATTTTTGCTCCTCTTCTGCCAAATCTATTCCAAACGCTTTAAACTCTAGGCTTCCTGAGCCTATATAATCCAGATTTAGCCCAATCCCGAATCTTTCGGTAATATCATATCTTAGTCCTGCGTTGATCATATAGCCAATGGCATAGGGATTCATCTCAGGCACGTCAAGTGTAGAACCATTTTCGAAGAGGATAGTGAACTCAGGATAGGAACAGGTGTAAATTCCTATGCCAAACTTTGCTGTAAAGAGTAGATCATCTGCTAAATGGAATCTGGAGGCGACATGAATCCCGTCGAAAGTATTGATAAGATTATCTTCCAATCCCCGGACGTTATAGGTGAATCCATTTAATGTAACTCCCATGCCAATCGTATTGGTAAAATAGCGGGTATAGCTCAATCCGAATATAGTACCGGGATCGTAGTCGTTTGGTTTGATTAAGGAATAGCCCAGTTTAATACCAATCTCATTTTTTTGAGCAGATGCAACTCCCGTGAATGATAACACTACGATGATTAATAATACCAGTTTTCTCATGATTTGATTTTGATAAATTGTTCTCAAAAATAGGTTATAATTCGGTAGTTCCAAATAAATATGAGAATTTTATATCGGGAAATGTACTACTATTATCCGTCTGTTCTAAGTTCCAAAACGGATTTTTGCTTCCATTATTTGGAGTATGTTTGTCTCTTCAAACAGCCATTTTCACTTTTTTACCAAATTTTTATAAATCGTCGCAATTTTTTTACCCCTGATAAAGTGGCTTAATTAGCTGTTGCGAAGCAAACAATAACAATATGATTTTCTGAGTCTTACAAGCGTCTCTTTTATATCCCTCTTATATCTCTCTTATGCCGCTCTTATGCCGCTCTTATGACGGACTTATGACTGACTCCTCGAGATTTTATAAATTTTGACTTTTCAGGGTACTAAAATTCATTCATGTGGCGCCTAGTTTATGGTTACGAAAGTGTTGCAAGCTTGTTTTGGTACAATCTTTGTTAAGCTAGGCGCCCATTCAAATTCCAAGGTACTTTAGAGATGCTGACTCTGGCTACTGGCTGCTAGCTGCTAGCGGCTAGCGGCCAGTAGCCAGTAGCCAGAAGCTAGCGGCCAGAAGCCAGAAGCTAGCGGCCAATGGCTAGATGCCAGCAGCTAGAAGCATAATTATTCATAAACAATTGGCTTTTAAATTTGTATTTATGTATCTTCGTTATGCT
>JAJTBW010000248.1 GCA_021286705.1 Sphingobacteriia bacterium | reverse complement strand
TTCCAATAATCATCCGTTCCGCTTATGCATTAGGCGGTTTAGGCAGTGGCTTTTGCAATGACAAAAATGAGCTAAAGAAACTTGCGGAGGCAGCCTTCACGTTCGCACCTCAGATACTCGTTGAAGAATCGCTCAAAGGATGGAAAGAGGTAGAGTATGAAGTAGTTCGCGACCGATTTGATAACTGTATTACGGTTTGTAATATGGAGAACTTTGACCCGCTTGGAATCCACACGGGTGAAAGTATCGTCGTTGCGCCCAGTCAAACTCTTAGCAATAGCGAGTATCACAGATTAAGACTACTATCAATTCAAATAGCCCGAAAGATTGGAATTGTTGGCGAATGCAATGTACAATTTGCTCTTGACCCATACTCTGAAGACTACCGGGTAATAGAGATGAATGCCCGTCTTTCAAGATCCTCTGCTTTAGCAAGCAAAGCAACAGGCTATCCTCTGGCATTTGTGGCTGCTAAGCTGGCATTAGGTTTTGGACTGTTCGACATTACGAATGCCGTAACTAAAAATACCTCAGCCTTTTTTGAACCGGCACTCGACTATGTTGTCGTTAAGATACCCAGATGGGACTTAGAAAAGTTCTCAGGAGTTAGTCGCGAGATCGGTTCAGCGATGAAGAGTGTTGGTGAAATCATGGCCATTGGTAGATCATTCGAGGAGGCTATACAGAAAGGACTTAGAATGATAGGCCAACAAATGCATGGGTTTGTAGCCAATCATGAATGGATGGGCGGTGACGCCGTTCATGAGTTAACTCATCCAACTGATAAGCGAATATTTGTAATTTATCAAGCCTTTATGGAGGGTATGACCATTGATCAAATCCATGACCTTACTGGCATTGACCGTTGGTTCTTAGATAAGCTTCATAGGATTTTCCTATTAGAACATCGACTCTTACTTCATAACAATCTCACAGAGCTTCCAAAATCGTTGCTATTAGAGGTTAAAAGAGCTGGCTTTTCAGACTTCCAGATTGCAAAATGCATTTTTAAGAGCAAAGGGTCAGAGCTTACAGCCGATAGCCTAAAAGTCAGAGCTATGCGGAAAGAGCAGAAGATCACACCGGTGATCAAGCAAATAGACACCATGGCTGCTGAATTTCCGGCAGCAACAAACTATCTCTATCTGACCTATAATGGAGACACCAACGATGTTATTCCTGAGAATGATCAGAGATCGGTATTAGTACTAGGATCAGGCGCTTATCGGATTGGTTCTTCTGTTGAATTTGACTGGTGTGCCGTCAATGCATTACAGACTACGGGAAAGTTGGGGTATAGAAAAGTGATGATCAACTATAACCCCGAGACTGTCAGTACCGATTACGATATCTGTAACCGACTATATTTCGATGAGTTAAGCTTTGAGAGAGTCATGGACATCATCGATCTGGAGATACCCCATGGAGTAATTGTTTCGGTTGGAGGACAGATTCCTAATAACCTAGCTCCTCGCCTTGCAGAGCAAGAAATAACCATATTAGGCACTCATGCCAATTCAATTGACATGGCAGAAGATCGCCATAAGTTTTCTCAAATGTTAGACAACTTAAAGATCGATCAGCCTTTATGGAAAGAGCTATCAACACTCGATCAGGTACAGAAATTCATTGATCAGATTGGTTTCCCTGTTCTTATAAGACCCTCGTATGTTCTTTCAGGAGCAGCCATGAACGTGGTCTCGAACCAGAATGAACTACACCATTACCTGACTTTAGCAGCAAAAGTCTCAGGCGAGCATCCTGTTGTAATTTCACAATTTATCGAACAGGCAAAAGAGATAGAGATAGATGCCGTAGCAAGAGAGGGAAAGATACTCGCTTATGCCATTTCTGAACATGTAGAATTTGCAGGCGTTCACTCAGGTGACGCGACTCTGGTTTTCCCTCCCCAGAAAATTTATCTCGAGACCATCAGGAGGATCAAAAGAGTCACTAGGGATATAGCTAAAGCATTACAAATATCAGGACCCTTTAACATACAGTTTTTAGCCAAGAACAATGACATCAAAGTTATTGAGTGTAACTTAAGAGCATCCAGAAGCTTCCCATTTGTATCAAAGGTTCTAAACATGAATCTTATTGAATTAGCAACCAGAGTCATGCTAGGAGAGGATGTATCCAAGCCTGATAAAACACTATTTGACTTAGATCATATTGGGATCAAAGCCTCTCAATTCAGCTTCTCCAGACTATCAAAAGCCGATCCTGTTTTAGGAGTTGAGATGGCCTCGACAGGTGAAGTTGGTTGTATGGGACACGATTTTGATGATGCACTGCTCAAATCCATGTTATCTGTTGGGTATCGAATTCCAAAGATTGGCGTTCTTATTAGTTCAGGGCCAGCCAGAGCAAAGCTTGAATTATTAGAAGCCTGTAAGCTACTTCAACACAAAGGAATTGCTATTTTTGCAACAGCGGGAACAGCGAACTTTCTAAAAGACCATGGTATATCTGCTCAGATAGCACTCTGGCCAGATGAACAGGGTGAGCGGAATGCGATTAATTTAATAGCATCAAAACAAGTCGATATGGTTATTAATATTCCAAAAGACCTCTCTCATGATGAGCTACAAAATGATTATACTATTCGACGGGCTGCTATTGACTTCAATGTTTCACTTCTAACAAATGACCGACTGGCATCAGCCTTTATTCAGGCTTTTTGTAATCGAGACATTAGCGAGTTAGAAATATTGCCTTGGAATAGCTATAAGTAAATCAACTTTGATTCCCCAAAACAAACCTTTCAGAAAACATCAATTCGTTATATCGTTAATGTTGTAATAAACCAAGAACAGACATGAAAACAAAAACATTTGGTAATACTGTTAAGTCAATCTTACTTTTGATTATAATAAGTATGCCTTTAATTGGAGGATGTTCAAAAAACACCTCTACAGACACCCCTGATCCAGTCACGCCTGAGGAACCTTTCTATTTAAGAGGGGTTGACATCTCATTCTTACCTGAAATCGAATCCTATGGTATCAAATTCTATAACAATGAGACCGAAATGGACTTAATTAATCTCATTAAGTCCAAAGGGATCAATACCGTCAGAATTCGTCTATGGCACACACCGGCTGATGGCCATTGCGGACTAAAAGAGGTAACCCAATTGGCATCAAGAGTTAAAACAGCAGGCATGAAGGTTTGGCTTGATTTTCACTATTCAGACTCATGGGCTGATCCTCAGAAACAACCTATTCCTGAGGTCTGGAAAAATCTAAGTATGGATCTATTGAGCGATTCCGTTTATGCATATACAACTAGAGTGATTAAGACCCTCATTAATGCCGGGGCTACGCCCGACTACGTCCAAACAGGTAACGAGATAAACGCTGGATTCATGTGGCCGGCAGGAAAGATTGAAAGCTTTAATGATCCAAATCAATCCAATTTCACACGACTAATGAAGGCTGCGACCAAAGCTACACGTGCAGCCGTTCCGACAGCCAAGATAATACTGCATTACGCTGGTTATGATGGAGCGGAGCAATTCTTTGCACTGGCTAAGAAAGAAGGATTCACTTGGGATATTCAAGGCTTATCATATTACCCCTGGTGGCATGGAATGAGTCTAGGCATTTTAGAAAATACGATGACTGACCTAAACACTTTATACAAAAAGCCAACAATCATAGCCGAAGCTAGCTATCCGTTTACATTCGGATGGAATGATGCAACGCACAATCTTGTGGGCGAAGAATCTCAATTAATGCAGGGATATGCAGCAACAGAAGATGGTCAGGCAAACTATTTATCAAGACTAATGGAGCTATGCACCAAGGTTGGTGGGTCAGTTCGTGGCGTTTGTTATTGGGCTCCTGAATGGGTTGCTTTTAAAGGTACCTCAGCCACCGATGGTTCAACTTGGGAAAACCAAGCACTCTTCAATTTTCAAAACAGAGCATTGCAGGGCTTAGACTCTTTAGGATCTGCTAAATAGTCCACACAAGACATCTCAGCTTATTTTCGGCGTCATTCTAGGTTCTGATCAAATAACGAAAAGAAAGGAACCTTTATGACGCCGATTCATTATTGAACCTAACAAGATATTAGCCAT
>JAJTBW010000247.1 GCA_021286705.1 Sphingobacteriia bacterium | reverse complement strand
TTTTCCTGAATTAGTCAGACTTTTAGTAGTAAGTGTATAAAGATACAATCCTGCATCCAGGTCTCTTAAATCAATTAGTTTTTGACCCTCCGCTCCTGAAACAGTAATAGAACGAAGTTGTCTGCCCTGGGAATCCATTATTGTTAGTAAAGCCTCCTTCTCATTTAAAGGGAGTGTGTAATGAACGGATACCCACTGATTGGCTGGATTAGGCCCGATCTCTACTGTCAACCCTCTGGCTTGAGTTAAGGAATTTGGTGTAACAACCTTCGAGTCTTTATATGATGCCACCTCAAATGAAGAACATTGACTGTAATTATACCCATATGCATACTGCAAAATTCCACGTGCGATAACGCCAGCTGTACCATGACTCTTTTCAGCCACTTCAGAAAGGTTTTCCTGCTCTGTGGCAGTCAAATCAAAGATTTTCCTGCCTTGCTGAGCGACATTGACTTCCAAATTCAATAGATCCAAGTACATGTTATATTCATCTAACTCCTCGCTTTCAATTCCATACACTGAAGGGAAGGAATTTGCAACGGATAGAGCCTGGGTATAGTTCCCCTCTTGAATATAAGACGCAACAATTTGTTCACCAGCTCTAAGTCCGCCCAAATTACCATACCAAGTACGGAGTTGAGAAAGGTCAGAAATCGAATCATTCAGAATGCTTCTGATGATATCATTTGCTGCTCTTGTTTTTAATCTATTGTAATAAGACAATTGATCTTGTAATGCAGTTTTATAAGTTGAACCACCCACTACTGACCTTAAAACATCTATCATATAAGCAGGTAATGGATCTGGCTTTTCTTCAAGATATGAAATTAAATCATACCGCTTCAATTCATCAGGATTAGCCATCATGATATCGAAAATTGCACTAGCTGGAAAGACATTTGTTTGATCAGCAACTGCAATTAAAACTTCACGAGAGAGATGTGGTGAACGCGCCAACAATTGATTGTAGATTGTCAGCATTTCTTCTGGGTAACTTCCCTTAACATCAGCAAGAAAAGCTTGAGTATTACCTCCATCCACCAGACTCCGATAAAGAATATCAACATTATTCCATTCATCAGAAGCCAAGTTAAATTCCAATTCGGTCTGACTTCTTTGAGAAGTAGAAAGCACAACATTTCTCGTTGTGGATCCTGTGTTTCCATAATGCGACAGACACAGATTTTGTGTAGAATCAAGTTCACGAGATACATGGAAGACCCGTACAGGAAATTCATTAGGTTCTGCATAATAGTAAAAATATCCAGTTTCTTGGCCTCCAAGATTATTAAAATTATACACAGCATTGGGAGAAAATGTATTACCAGCGGTATGATGATTATCTCCTTGTCTAGCTTGAATTTCAGATCTTCTATCATCCGTTACTCTAATATCCTCATAATTTAAGGAATTTTGATTGCAGTAATAAACAAGACCAGACCACCGGTCGAAAGGCAAATGATTCAACAGATTTGCTACATTTCCAAAACTTAAACCTGTGAATGAGTTTCTGTAAATCTCATCAGCTGATTCAGAGTTTGTGACATAAACACCAATGTAAGTAGCTGTCGGTGTTCCACTTGCTTTCCTAAAATCATTTTCTTCAATTGCAAATCCTGAGCTATTATCACAATAGATCCCATATCCAGTTGCAGTATCACCACAAGAATAGATATCGCCTAAACTTAATCCTATTGAGAAATTCGAATAACAAATTACAGAACTAGCAATCTTATCCAATTTCACTCCCGTGCCATTATTGATAAAATTCGAATGCATAATACTTACGGTACGATCGGTAACTAAATCTGTTGCAAATGCATATACTCCTTTATTGAAACCTGAAAAGGTGGAATATATGTAGCTGTTATCAGGACAAGGTAAGTAGGCAGATGAGCAATACCCATTAACTGTAAATCCCGAATTATAGGAAGCAATACCACTATTCCATGGAGAGACCCCTTCCGTTTGAACAACCGAAAAGCTACACCCATAGAATTTAATTCCTTTAACACTGGCTAAATCAACATGCTTATAGAACATTACGTCTGCTTTATAGTCTTGATTAATTTCAAAAGTACAATTATAAAATCGACATGCATTATCAAGAATCCTCCCATTGACGGCATAAAAATTATCGTAGTAACAAGCAAATACAGCCTTGCCATTATTTCTAAAGACTGAATTCTCAGCCTTTACAATACCACCAGTAGTCCCATAATAGTTTGGCCTCCATAAAGCAACTGCTGTTTTAGCATTTTCGATAGTAGAATGCTTCATTACCAAAGTACCCTGCCAGTTTTGTCCATTCAGCATATATTGAGGTTTGGTTTTATCACCCCATACCTCAATACCCTGCCACATTGTATCACAGCTAGATAGTAGTGTGTTGTTTAGCACTACAGCTCCGCCATTTTCAATAACTAGTTTTGCTTCGGGCCAAAAATAGACGTTACAGCCAGTGAGGTTTAGTTTAGCATTTGGTTTAACACGTATCTCTGTTCTAACATTGAGGTTCTGGTTGGAATAATTTATCGTATTCCCACTTGTTACCGTCATATCATTAAATACATTGTTATTCACTGGAACATCAAATTCATATGTAAACCACCCACCTGCTTGATTTGCATCCGTAACAAGTACTCTATAATGGCCTGCTGCCAAATTATCTACATACTGAGTATTATAAGGTAAGGTCGTCCATGTGGAATTATCCCATTTTTGCCATATTATCTGATACGGAGGTATCCCACCGGTTATAGTTACACTTGTCCTTATATAATTACACTCCGTAGTATTAAAACCTACTCCTATAACTTCAGGACAATTGGCCATATGATCATCATCAGGCAATGTGAAACAACGTTTATTATCATCCATTAACTGATAAGTTCCATATCGTATTTGATGTGTTTCACCCTGAACATCAACTGTTGGAAAATGAAAAGCTACCTCAAATAGTCCCGTTGTCTGGTTTACCCGACCGAGGGTCTCCCCATTATCACTTACAGCATAAATATGACCATCAGGAGCCTTTTTTAACCAACTATGACCATAGTTCCCAGTCGTAATTGAGGTATATGCCCCTGTTTGAATATTCACCTTATAAATACCGGATGCAACATAAGGACTGCTTGTGCCTCCCACTGAGACATAGGCATATCCCGGATTTATCTCACTAAAGGCGACACCAGCAATATTACCCAAATTGAGTACATGTTTGTACTTGTAACCTGGACCCTTTACGTAGAAATTACCTCTGCAATTGGGATTTGTTGGTAATAGAGGATAAGGTACACTCGTTGAACACCAAATAAAAGTTGGTGAGCTTGCTCCATTAAGATATTTCCCTTCAAATTGCCATGTTGAAAAATCAGCTTTTTCAAAGAAATTACCAATCGAGTCAATTACTTGACCTCCATTTAGATTAATACCGCTATTCGTAATAGGGAAACTGATTATTCCATTAGTCATTCCTGCTGAGGGTGGTAGTGTATTAAACTGTGCGTGATTCGATATCGCAACCAAGTTTCTTGAGCCATCAGGATTTTCAAGTACATCAAAATTTTCCATATGATGCAATGCACGATACTCCTGTTGAAAAATCTCACTAAATGTAGACGAAGTGAAAATACTATTTTGTTTATGTATTATATGATATCCGAAATCATGATCATCACTTAAACCATGATCCAAGCTATGGATAATACAGTAGTCCCCAGCTCCATTTAAATCCAAAATTTTTCCATTTCGGAAGCTTTCATAATACAAAGCTGCATAATCTTTTCCCCACAGTGCAGTTCTCTGCCCATTAACAAATATCGAATCCTCTCGTAGATCAAAAGGATTTCGATACAAGGAATCATAATAATTAAAGAAGTTGAAGTTTGCATCATCTGGATAGCCCTGAAATCCTAATGTACCAATTAGATCGTCATTTCTAAGCACTTTTGACTCTAGGCTATAATAGATTGTATCTGAGCCAAAACGTAACTCCATAACCCTTGACTCAGTATAATAGTCAGGGCTAAGAACAAGATTTACAGGAAACTTCCATTTTCCCTTGACCTGTGAATAGACAGGGTGGCTTAGGTTAATCA
>JAJTBW010000040.1 GCA_021286705.1 Sphingobacteriia bacterium | reverse complement strand
AAAACATAAGAGAACATAAGAGATGCATAAGAGAGATATAAGAGGGATATAAGAGGGGAGCTTGGGGGATGTTGAATATCAGAGAATTGGAAGCATGGATATTGGGGGCTGGCAAGAGAGATATTCAAAGATTAACTACTAGCTGCTGGCAGCTGGAACTAGCAACCAGCAGCAAGCCTCTAGATGCATTCGTTGCTTGGCTAATTTTGAATTCTTGAATCTTGAATCTGATCCCATGAGACCTCCGGAGTGCCTGCCGCAGCCAGTGACCAGTCGCCAGATGCCAGATGCTAAATGTTAGACACCAGATCTCGGTACCAGTTGCATAATATTGATTTCCTATATTCTCTCATGTTTTTCTGAATAAACATGCTAGTAAAATTATCCAATTTTACTCTGGGATACCCAAAAGAGTGTCCTTGTATATTTAGATTACTGCTTATCAGTGTGATATAAAACAGGTTCAATGAAAGTGTCGAAGTCAGGAAGAGGTTTTATTGCCCGGTGCTAGTCATCTCTTCATCAACAACCAATGTAAAATCGGCTGTCTTAAGATCACTTATTGGTACATCGTTCGGCTTATCAACGCTGATAGTCGTAATAGTAACAATCTTTAGATCAGGCCTGTATTGTTTAAGATACCAGATAATACCTTCATAGTTATCAGAGTGATAACTTCCGTTAAAGTGAATAAAGATATGGTTTTTAGCAACCGACTGAGCAATCGACCAAGCCATTGTTGCATCTTTAGCAGCTTGAGCTTTAGGCAAATTAGCATTAGCATGCCCCATATCCCCCATTTGAAGCATCGCTGCATATCCGGGAAGGGTACTATCATATTTAATAGGAAGCGGAGCAATAAGCACCTTAGCCTGCTTATCTAATTTCTCTAATGCTGAGAATCCACCTTTACTCACCAATGCGGCATAACGTCTCGGGATATTGGTAGCCACAAATCTGGCATTATTCTCTTTTGCCAGATCTACTAATGGTTTATAATCTGTAGTATAATTCGGCCATAACCTGGTGCCAGCTTCAAAGTCCTTTGCTCTTATTACTCCTGAAACATATTCATCAAGAATCAGCTGTTGATCTGTCTCAAACATCTCTGCACCAAAGATCACGCGTTTTTGGTTGACTTCAAGCAGCTTCTTTGAGAGTTCCAGTTGCATCCAATGAGCGATTGGATTATTATGTAACTCTCCAAAAAATACCACATCAGCCGATTTTACTTCATTTACTAACTGGTCAAAACCTATCTTTTCTCCAGTTGATTTATAGAGTGAGTACGCCGGGAGATCGCCCGTCATTGAAGTCAACAGAAGGAAAGCGACAAACAACATTAAAACTCGGTTCATTATTTTTGTTTTTTGATTGATTAATTAATCTCAATTTTGAATCAGAGACATTTGGTATTACATTGAAGAGCGCATAAAGCAGTCATCAAACTCAATAACAGTGTAGGCGTGTGAAATGTTAAATGAGACAAGAAAATATTCACAAATTAACTATAATTCGAGCGAATTTAACAGATAATCGCCCTATTCACAGGCTCATTTTCGAAAGGATTAGTAATTTTGCAATAACAACGGACGATCACTGTAGAATTAACCAATATTCTGCCGGATCATCAACAACCTTATTAGAACATTTCAATTCACCATTCAAAAATTCATTCATGAATCTCATGCAAAGCATACGCAACAATGCTAAGCTTCATTCAAAGCGCATTGTACTTGCGGAAGGCACAGAGGAGCGTACTTTAAAGGCTGCCGATATTATTTTAGAAGAAGAGTTAGCCCAGTTAATTTTATTAGGTAGCGAAAGCGAGATAAGCCAAAAATCTACGGAACTTGGCTTAAAAAACATACAAAAGGCGAGGATTATTGATCCGATTTCTCATGCAAAGAAAGAGGAATATACTCAGATGCTTTATGAGATCAGAAAGAGTAAAGGCTTAACCATAGAACAGGCTGGCAAACTAGTTGAAGATCCGCTTTATCTGGCAGTTTTATTAATCAAAGCAGGCGAAGCTGATGGTGAAGTAGCCGGTGCCTTAAATGCCACTGGAGATGTTCTTCGCCCCGCTTTTCAGATTGTAAAGACTTTACCGGGCGTTTCAGTAGTAAGTGGAGCGTTTGTAATGATCATGAAAGATAAACAATGGGGTGATAACGGGGTTATGGTATTTGCAGACTGCGCAGTGCATCCTAATCCTACGGCAGCTGAGCTTGCTCAAATTGCTGTTGTAACGGCTAAAACGGCTAAGGCTATTGCTCGTATCGAACCAAGAGTGGCTATGTTAAGTTTCTCCACTAAAGGAAGTGCTAAGCACGAGATGGTCGACAAAATTGTTGAGGCAACACGTATAGCAAGAGAGATGGATCCTACTTTGGTTATTGATGGAGAAATGCAAGCTGATGCTGCAATCGTTCCTTCAGTAGGAAATAGCAAAGCTCCGGGAAGTGATGTTGCAGGCAAAGCCAATGTTTTGGTCTTTCCAACCTTAGAAGTAGGAAATATTGCTTATAAGTTAGTTCAGAGACTTGCAGGAGCAGAGGCAGTAGGTCCGGTACTTCAAGGTATGGCAGCTCCTATCAATGACCTTTCAAGAGGCTGCTCAGTTGAAGATATCGTTAATCTGGTAGCCATTACCGCTAATCAAGCCGCTGGAGTATAGATAATACCACTGAGGGTGCTAAATGCACCCTTTTTTTCAAGTCATACGCAATCGTTTGCGCTCAACCAACATTTTATATCACCAAATCAAAACACATGATCACATCCTCTTTACCATTACCTCTCAAATAGGGATGATAATCAGAAATTGAGGAATCTCATGTGGCACTGAAAAACAAATCAATACAAATGAAAATCCTGGTTTTAAACTGTGGAAGTTCTTCCATTAAATACCAGCTCTTTGCCATGAACGGGCAGTCTGATGTACTTGCACGTGGGCTGGTGGAAAAGATTGGGTTAGCAGAAGGCACCCTAACTCACAAACCAAATGGCAAAGCAGACTATATAACAAACCGCCAAATCGCAAACCATCAAGAGGGAATCAACCTGGTCATCGATGCACTAATCAGCCCTGATCACGGTGTAATCTCCTCTGTAAAAGAGATAGAAGCAGTAGGCCATCGCGTAGCACATGGTGGTGAGAAATTCTCTAAATCAGTTCTTATAACCGCTGAGGTTGAAAAAGACATTGAACGTTGTATTGAACTGGCTCCTTTACACAATCCGGCCAATCTAAGAGGTGTATCTTCAGTCAAGGAACTCCTTCCCGGCATTCCTCAAGTAGCAGTATTTGATACCTCGTTTCACCAGACACTACCCGAACATGCCTATATCTATGGCATCCCTTATTACTACTACGAGAAGTACAGAATCCGTAAATATGGATTCCATGGAACAAGCCACAAATTTGTTGCTCAGAAAGCTTGTGACCTTTTAGGCTGGAATTTAAACGAAAAGAAGATCATCTCTTGTCATTTAGGCAATGGAGCTTCGGTTGCAGCAATAAAACATGGTCAATCAGTTGAGACTAGCATGGGCTTTACTCCTGTTGAGGGTCTTCTTATGGGTACTCGTTCAGGCGACCTTGACTTAGGTGTATTGCTATTCCTTATGGAAAAAGAGCAAATGTGCTGCAGCGAGCTAAATGACCTGATCAATAAAAAGAGCGGAATGCTCGGTGTTACTGGTGTATCAAGCGATATGCGTGATGTCGCTGCCGCTTCGAAAGCCGGTAACCATAGGGCAACTCTGGGGCTCGATATGTTCGCTTATGCCGTAAGAAAATACATTGGAGCCTATATCGCTGTCATGAATGGCATCGATCTTCTTATCTTTACAGGCGGAATCGGTGAAAATGATTGCGACACACGTAAACGCATTGCCTCTGATTTAAGCTACCTCGGAATTCATTTCGATGAGAATTTAAACGATGGCTTAAGAGGTAAAGATGCCCCAATCACCACTCCCGAATCTCCTGTCAAAGCAATGGTCATCACCACTAACGAAGAGCTGGTCATTGCTACAGATACTTATAATATCATAAACCACAAATAAGATATTTTCACTATACCAAAACTCTGTTTGAATTGATGTTTTCCATGAAAGGGCAGCGAAAGTTGCCCTTTTTAATGGCTTAAATCTACAGGGGCATGAATTTCAGATTCCAAATTTAAGATTCAAGGATTCCAAATTCATGATTCAAGGATTCAAGGATTCAATGGTTTCCATCACTGATTGAACATAAAAAAACGTGAACCAATCTTCTGCCTACGTTGACAGAAGAATGATTCACGCATGGTTCAATTATATACCAGGAAGGTTAGAGTCTACCGTCTACCCTTTCTTTTGGCCATAATCCCTTAATATCATAAACAACGCTTGCAGCCTTACGTCCTGCAAAATCAAAATCAGCAAACTCACGATGCGACACAGCAAGAATGATCGCATCATAGTCTTTTACGTTATAGCTGGGAGCAAGCTTTAGGTTATACTCATGGAAAACTTCGTTAGCCTTTGCCCATGGGTCATAAACATCAACCTGCATACCGAAAGCCTCTAGCTCATGTACTACATCAACAACTTTGGTATTTCTGATATCAGGACAATTCTCTTTAAATGTTATACCCAAAACCAGTGCTCTTGAGTTATTTACAGCCAGATCTCTGCGGATCATCAGTTTTACTACACGAGCTGCAATCCAAGCACCCATGCCATCATTCATTCTGCGACCGGCTAGGATAATCTCTGGATGGTAGCCTGCCTCTTGAGCCTTCTGTGCCATGTAATATGGGTCAACACCAATACAGTGACCACCCACTAAGCCTGGTGAGAACTTTAGGAAGTTCCACTTTGTGCCAGCTGCATCGAGTACATCACGGGTATCAATATCAAGGTGGGCACAAATACGTGCCAACTCATTTACAAAAGCGATATTGATATCGCGTTGTGAGTTCTCAATAACCTTTGCTGACTCGGCAACCTTAATGCTTGAAGCCTTATGTGTACCAGCCTTAATGATCGTTTTATATAATAGATCAACCACCTCAGCAATCTCGGGTGTTGAACCAGAAGTAACCTTATGGATAGTGGTAACCGTATGCTCTTTATCACCGGGATTGATACGCTCGGGTGAGTAACCTGCATAGAAATCGACATTAAGCTTTAAGCCAGAGGTACGCTCAATTACAGGAAGGCAATCCTCTTCAGTACAACCAGGGTAAACCGTTGATTCGTAGATTACCAGATCGCCTTTCTTAATCACTTTACCAATGGATTCAGAAGCTTTTATAAGAGGCGTAAGATCGGGTCTGTTATTTTTATCAACCGGAGTGGGAACAGTAACGATGTAGGTGTTACAGGAAGCGGTCTCCTCAAGACGGGTTGTCAGATATAAGCCCTTCTTGTCAGGTTGAGCGTTGACTAAAACAGATTTTAGGTTATCGTCTTCAACCTCAAGAGTACTATCATGGCCGGTATTGAGTTCATCCACTCTACCCTGGTGGATATCAAAGCCAACTACAGGAAAGAATTTGGCAAATTCAACTGCCAGAGGGAGGCCTACATAACCTAGCCCGATCATACAGATTTTATGGTCCATTGTTTTGTTGGTTTGGGGTTCAAAATTAGAACTTACTTTTCAAAAGCTGTAAGACAAATTTATAAAATTATTCGTTAAGGGCTTTCGTTAAAAAACCAAGTGAGAATCGTTTATATGACTCAAGCAACTCATCAACCTTATGATAATCTATAGGTCTATTAATTAGCTCACGGTTTACCTGCTCAGATCTGAAAACCAATCTATCCTCAAGCCCGAACATCTTTAACAGCGATTGAAATCTTGACATACCCCTAGATTCATTTCCAATTGCAATAAAGGGCTTATTAAAGATTATCGAAAAGACAGTTCCATGAAACGAGTCGGTAACAATAAACTCAGCATCTCTAAAACCCCTAAGCCACTCGGTCACCGATGGAAAGATACAAGACTCCAGTCCTTTACTACCCACCTCAGAAAACTTCTTTTGAGGCATAACAGCCACAACTCTTAATCTTTTCTCCGCAGCAACTTTATTGATAATATCAAGCTTATCGGCTGATTTATCGAGCACATAATGATAAAGCACGTTTGGACCTAACGGCGCATGCTCGCGGTCAATCATATCGCTATAGACCTGCCTATTGACCAATAGTGTCGGATCGAGAGTATGCTCTGCCTTTACTTTAAAATACTTCTCACATAACCCAACCCCGGAATCTTCACGCACTGAAATTGCATTGAATGACTGGGCTAATGAACCACAAACCTGAGTCATCTTCTCTGAAAACTCCCAATCGTCAACTCCAAAAGAGGCAGCATAGGCTACTCTTTTAACGTTATCGATATCTTTTGTAAAGTCGAGGAAAAAGCTTGGCATACCAGGAGTATAATACATGCGCCACACCTGATCACTCCCAACAACATAACCATCAAAACCCATTTTGTTAAGCTTATGATACTCCATAGGAGAGTTTATTGCCTCTGTCAATCGGATATATCTTTCAATAAACTTATCGGTGTGTTGGGCTATTATACGCGACTCAGACTCACTAGGCCAATCTTTAATAACCAAATTAAACCGACCCAGAATATATTTCTTGATTGTTCTTTTTATCAATGCCTCAATCTTGACACTGAGCTTCGGCTTTGATACCCTATGTACAGTGATTGCATCATAACCCAAGTCAATTAAAACCTTTTGTAAGGCAAAAGCTTGAACCAATCCTCCATAATTAGTATGCAGAGGAAGAGTCAAAATTCCGATCTTCATCATCACTTGACAATTTTAGATTTTATCATTTGAATAGCCGAGAGAACCTTCTCTTTTTCGTCTTTTTCAAGCCCAAAAAGATAAATAGTTATAGAGAAAGCGATAAATGTAACAACAATGTTGATAATAAATCGAAAGTCCATAACCAGATAGTGAGCAATCAGATACGAGACAGCAACAGAGACAATCGTCGGTATCATTGCTTTATAAAAGACCATATAGCTATAATTTCGAATCGACATGCCCGCTAATACTCTTAAGAAGAAAAGTCTAAAGACTAAACTCAGAACTTCAACCACAATAAAACTAAAGAGTACAGAATAAGCAGCATAGCCAAATTTAAGAAGCAACCAGGCTGCAGGAAGGTTCAACAACAACACCCCACCAACAACCACCTGATATAGTTTAATCCTTCCAGTTGCTTGAGCAGCTGATTGTAACCCTACCGTTAATTGCCTGACTAATGAGGCTATTAATATCAGGATACAAAAAATAGCTGTATTATCGGGAACGGTTTTAAGCCAGAAAGCCAGAATATGATCCATCTCAAAGATAAAAGGGATCGAAATAAATGCCAATAAATAGTATCCAAAACGGCTTGCCTTCATACTTAACCAAAGCATTCTTTTTCGCTCACCTGCCCCTTCAGCACGCATTATTTGCGGGTTCATTGATTTCAGCATTGAGAGTGAGAAAAAATTAAGTTGCCCGCTCAACTGATTGGCAATACCATAAGCTGCATTGATTATAGTACCAAAAAATATGTTGAGTACAATAGCAATGCCTTCAGCCCTGGCTACACCACACGCAGCACCAAAAAGGTTCCAACCGGCAAAAGAGGCCAACTCCTTCATTAATGGTTTATTAACTCCACCATGTACAAACAATGTGACCTCCTCATAACGCTTTATACAATAGACCGCATAAAGAACAACTACAACGACGCTAACCGCAGCAACAAATATTGCATAGAAAACAAGCTTATCTCCAACAAACCAAAAAACCATCAATGCAACAGCAAGCTTTAAAATAACCTCAACTATACCCACAATGGCAATCCAAAGCATGTTTTCATGTGCACTTAACGAGGCACTATATGGCACTGAAATAACTGAGAAAAAGACAGTAAAGGTCATCGTATGATAGATAATCTTCGCAGCATCTATGCGATTTGACGGAATATTTAAAAAGCCATCAAACAGAAAAAGACCAGCTATTTCGATAACAATTACCATCACTATCCCTATGATAAAATGTAAGATAAGACTGTTGGAAAAGACTCTCTTCTGTAACTCTATATCATCTTTACCTTGATGGTATGAAAAAAAGCGCTGAGTTGAGGTAGACATCGCAGCATTTAAAAATGCCAACATAGCAATCACTCCTCCTATCAAATTATAAACACCGTAATCTTGAATACCTAATCCTTCTAAAACAAGTCTGGTGGTATACAGCGTAATACCTGCTGTTAAAATCATTTTCAGATAGAGGATCCCTGTGTTTAGTGCAATCTTTTTGCCGCTTCTCATGTTGATTGGTGTATCTTGATTAGTTTAAATCTTTTAGTATCAAAACCTAACTTCGCTGATATCTAAATAATAATTACTGCTAGATGCTTTGCCCTTCATATCTACCAACAAATATAAAGATAGATAATATTATTCCGCTTTACTAACATATATCAATGTTTTTGGTTCACCCTTCCAAGTCTTGCCTTCGCCCTAGGAGAACCAATGTCTCGACATGATGTGTCAAAGGAAAAAAGTCATACCCAATAACACGATCAATGCCATAATGATACCTCTTCAACTGAGCCAGATCCCTGGATAATGTACCCGGAGAGCAACTCATATAGGCTATTCTATTCGGCCTCAAACATTGGCCTATATAATCAGTCACCTCTTGCTCCATTCCTGCCCGGGGAGGATTAGTATAAACCAGAAATACAGAATCTGGATTAGCCTTCCTCCAAACCTCAATCTGTGGAAGTCGCTGTAAACAACTGCCTCTTAACACTGCAGCCTCAGGTGCATTTACCTCACAAAATTTCACAGCATCACCCGACGATTCAACTCCAAGAGCCGTTGCACCACGCCTGATCCATCGTCGCAAACTTGCGCCATTCCCGCAATAGAGATCTAATACAGCCGAATTTACGGATGGGTCAAGATAACACTCTGCTTCATCGAGAGAGTTATGGTGCAACGCACTTATAAGTTGTTGAAACGCCGCAGGACCATAAGCTAAACCCTCAGAAGTTGCTGATGATTCTTTGCCAAGATATAGTGAGAATAACCCCTTTCCAAATACCCTCTTCCCTGTGGATGGATTCAGATGAATCCATAATCCCTCATTACCTATTTCCAGAAAACGCTCCTTAAATTCAGATGTGATCCACTCCAGATCGGGTGTAAGATTACTTTTAAAGATCAATGTGACCTGAGCACCCGATTGATTATACCAATGTAATGGATAGTCTGATTTTTTAGGTAGAAAGGTACGTAAAAGAGCTATTGTGTCACTGACCTGAGTTGAGTGAACGGGACAATCATCTATTGGTATAAATTCTTTAAATCGGGTCACTCCAAAATGCCATTCATCATATTCTGAAAAGTTTGCCCGAAGAAGCACCTTATTTCTATAGTGAAGGCGCTCGCCATCAGGAAGTGACCTTATTGTACCATCAAAGATTGTTGATTCAGAAAGAGGCTCATTTTCAAGTACGGCTTTTAACTTACTATATATAAAAGAACTCTTTTGCGCTAGACTCTCCTGAAGCGTCCAGCTTCTATGACGACAAGCGGGACATAATTGATTACAACCTTGAGGAATTATCGAATGGTTTAACATCCTTTCTAATATATTATCAATTACTTACTCAGCTTTTACAACAGTGCTAAGATAGATTTTGCGACCGCTCTTTCCTGAGAATAAACTAGATCAGTAAGGCCTTAAAAAATCGTCGTCAAAGGTAGAATCTTTTAGGATGGATTAAACCTGTGAAGTGACAGAAGGTCATATCTAGACTAAAAAAATAAGTTATATGAAAAACCTGTTGAGATTTATGATTTTGGGGAGTTTATTGATTCTTACTACAATATCTCTCCGTGCACAAGAGCCAAAAGAGAAGCTCACAGCTGCAGAAAGGGCATCAAAGATCACTGAAAGAATGAAGAAAGCACTTAATCTGACAGATGAACAGGCGAAGAAAGTGCTTGCAGTGAATCAGGATTTCGCCACAAAAATGGAGAAACAACGTGAATTAAACAGAGAAGATCGAAAGAATGGACGCGATGAGATGAAGAAGATTGACGACGATCAGGACGCACGCATGAAAGAGATTCTTACTACAGATCAATATAAAACATATTTAGAGCTAAAGGAAAGAAGAAAAAACAACGAAAGACAGGGCAAAGGTGAACGACCAGACAGGCCAGAACGCCCGGATGGTCCCGAGCCTAAATAACAAATGTAGTTTTATCGGATTTATTTGGACGGAAGCCGGCAGATCGAGATGATCATTCCGGCTTTCTTGTTCTTTCCCTATCTTTGTACATGTACCACTTGTGCAACACGAGTTGCTAAAAGGAAAAAAATCAAGCACAATATCATGAAACTAAAAAAGAGCACACTATTATTTCTCTTGTTATTATCAACTTTAACGATTACTGCTCAACAAGAGAAGTTTTTATTAGGGGCATCAGCCGGTTATGACCTGATATATATCAAGAAACCGGCATTCGGTTTAAAAGGTGTTCTTAACTTAACCCCCATCGTTGCTTTGGTACCGGAAGTTATCCTCTATTCAACCGACAAAGTTGAAAACGCCAAGATGAGCTTTTATGAAGTTAATGTTGCGGCAGAATTCAGGGTTCAAAAACTCAGTAGCAGCTACTTAACATTGGCATTAGGTATGAACCTTACACGCCAAAATGTAGAAGCAACCGATGTCTTTTCAAAAGCCAGTGCAAATATGGTAAGTTTTACCCCGGGCCTTTCCTACTATCTCCCTTTAAACAGATGGTTGGCGCTAGACGCAACGACAAGATATTACATTGGCAAAGAAGGTCGCTATTATATCGGTGCGGGATTACTTTTTAACCTTAACCCGGAAAAGACAACAACAAAAAGGCCACGAAAATAGAGCAAAAGAAGAGAGCGAAATATAAAAAAAAGGATTGCCTAATGATAGGCAATCCTTTTTTTATTAATCGAAAGAAGATTAGTCTTGAATCTTCACTTGAATTTTAATAGCGCGGTTTGTTGCAGAAGTACCAGAAACTTCAATAACCTTGAAGATACCCTTGCGAGAAGCATAAGTAGAAGTTGCAGCAGTTTCGAAAGCAACAACATCATTAACAGTAAGGCTAGAAACCTTAGTATCTGTTAAACCAGTAGCCTGAGCTGTGATAACTGAATCATCGGTAATACCGTCGAAATTAACACCGCTTAATTTCTTAAATTTGGTGTCATTCTTAGTTGTCCAGTTTGTAAAGAGGCTTTCAAAAGCAGTATTAGCATCGGTATTTGTTGGAGCACCAATAGCATAGAGATTTGAAGTGCCATACCAGAAAACGAAATCTACAGATGACTGATTAGTAATGGCTGTTGCCTGGAACATAACGGTATTGTCTTTTGAAGAGTAGAAACTACCTGCATTAACATTACCTTGGCCACCCATTAAAACAGCAGTGTAGCTCTTAATGTCGCCAGCTGCAGCAGTGGTAGTAATATTAAGAGTTAACTCCTTAGTAAGACCTGCATCATCAGTAATAACAAACATAAACTTTTCGATACCGGTATTCTGATTAGCAGTGAATGTAGTATCAAGAGAATAGTTACTTTCTTTCATTGAACGGTTTGAAATAACAACAGGAGTGTTGTTAAATACACGGGTGATAACTACTTTTCTGATCTTTTCACTTGAGCTTGAATTTGCAGAAGCATTGATGCCAACCTTAAAAGAAGCACCTACAACAAAACTGGCATCAGAAGAAACATAATTTGTTCCACCAACAAATGTCAGGTTAGGAGTCTTATCAACAATAGGATCATCCTTGTCGTCAGAACAAGATGTAAATAATGCTGATGTGGCAAGAAGCACAGCCGCCATTAAAAAATGGATTTTTTTCATAAAACTTGTTATAAATGGTTAAATGAATAATAGGTAAGCTCTCACATATGAAAGCACTTTCTGTTACAATCGGGCAAAAATACTGCCAAAACAGATACAAATAAACTATTTTAAAAAGATTTCGCTGAAAACTTTGTAAATGATAAGCCGATAAAGAGAAAAACAACGAAAGAGTAGACCACTTTTATCTGATAAACCTAAATAAAGAACTATCTTTGCAGGCCACAGACCATTCGGGGCTGACTGGTTTTGACAGCAGGACGGTGGATTTGTAAGCATGCAGGGCGTTGTCGATAAGGCCCTTCAAAACCATCGGCAAAGCCATAACTGGCAACAATTACAATTACGCACTGGCTGCTTAATCAGGAAGATTAAGTCGCTTGCTGTTCCCCGGGAAGCCCTGTCCTACGGCGTCCCGACCGGAGCATCGAAAATGGAGGACTGGTCAGGATAAGGCCCTGGTATTCTGATAAGATAAAAGGTATAAGGAACAAATAGGTTGGCCTTTTGCCGGTTTGTTCTCGAAAACTAACTAAAGGATAAGCATGTAGAAAGCAGGTTGGCTGCCTGTTTGGACGCGGGTTCGACTCCCGCCAGCTCCACAAAAAAAGACCGGATTAGTCCGGTCTTTTTTTATTTCAAAAATAAGCTGCCTCCCCGCTTCCTCGCCTCCCCCCGCTTATCTCTTATGTCTCTCCTATTTCCAAATTCTCAGGCACTATTATTCTACTCATTTTGAGACTTCAAAACACTAAGTTGCCTCCTAATATAGGCCACCTCCTCGGGAATAGAAAGCGATAAAATCTCAAGCAACTCAGTGATCCTACCTGCCTTATACCGATTCTTAAGTAAGTTCTGGGCAGAAGACAAAATGATTTCAATTATTTTCTGCTTCGTTCTCTTTCCTTTCATATAAAGTGCGACCTCGGTAATCCAGAGTAAGATGGGCAGATAAATGGTTTTATCACTGCTCTTCTTCTCCATTGTTAACAGATTATATCGATTAGCAATAGCTACCACCTTATCATACTTCTCAGCATGTAACAAGGCCTCAAGGTAAGCTGAAAAGAAGAGATGCCAACGTGTCTCGAATACCTCCTTTTTGTATGCCTCAAGAAATGAGGATGCATAACTAACCGCCTTCTTAGCCATCTTATTGTAAACAAGTGTGCGGGTATAGAAACTGGCAAATCCTATTCTGTTATAAATACTGCCCGTGTTCTTTAAATCTGAAATAGAGGCACTCATCAACTTCAGAGCCTTTTCATATTTTCGGGCTCTAAGCAAAACTCCACAAAGGTTTGCCAAATAGAAGAAATAATCACTATTTTTCTGAATTACACTAAAATAGCCATACTTTTCTGCCGTTTCAAGTTCATTCAACTTTGAATGCATCATGGCTCTATTTGAATAATAGTTCGCAAGAATCCTTTTCGAATAGAATAGATTCGTCTTAAACAGTTTATCAAGGTCATTATAGAGAACTCTCAGCTGTTCAAACTCACGATAGTTGTAGAACATAAAAGTCAATCGTACTGCTGCTCGATAGCGGGTATATCCATCAAGACTTTCATCACTAAAAGTAGATTGCAAAAAGTCATTAAAAATGATCGGATCGACATCGAAAGTCTCATGCTGTCTGATAATCTCTTCAGCAGCTCTGTTGAGATTCTTATTTATAGCAATACTACGCTGATATGCCGCTTCAAATCGTTGAAGATATGTATTTGTTGGTCTATAGAATCTGTTTCTTACTCTAATAAGCAAGAAGTCACGAAAATGCTCAATTAGTTCATAAAACCGAAGAAAATAATAATGAGATGGGGTAATAACATTAAGATTCTCAATTATCTCTTTCTCCTCATCGGGAAGGATAGCGTCTGTCATTACCTGCTTCTCGGCATATACCAACCACTCATAGAACTTATCAACATCTGCTTTATCAAGCATCTCTGTAATCCAACTCTTCATATAAGAGTATGAACGTTTATCCAAATCGGGATCAAACTCCTGTTGACTCTGTTGATGATAGCAATTGTAGTGAATCTTTTTTAGTATCTGAAGATTCACTGGCTTGTTAAACCTCTGAATACCCATCAGGTAGTCTGCCTCATGCGGATATAGATTCCCAGCAAATTCAGTAAAAGTTTCCAGCTTATGCTTCATCTAAACTATTAATTTAATCGATTGTTAAGTCTACTTATCACTCAATCCGAATGAGATAATCACCAATTCCCGAATAAAAATATAAAAAAAGCGGGAGTAGTTAACCACTCCCGCTGCCTCTAATAAAACCTTAAAAAACGAATGGTAGACCCTACTATTGAATAAATGCAGCGGTCTCTCTATTGAAAACATCTGATTTCTCAAACATCATAAAATGGCCACAATGTGGCACCAAAATCAATTTACTACCCTTTATCTTAGAAGCCCCATACTCTGCTATCTTCTTAGTAAAACCAGGGTTCAGATAGCGATTAGGAATTAACAGATCATTTTCTCCGAAGAAGATTAAAGTTGGAACAGAAATCCTATCCAGTTTATTTAAAACGGGTTCATCAACCATTCCGGCAACTGATCTTGAGACTGCAAGGCAGTAAGCTTCAAAATCAGAAGCATCACGCCAGGCAATACGATCTTCGATCATAAATTTTGCATCTGAGGGCATCCTATAGAAATTAGATGCAAGATTAGTTTCAATAGCATCTACTGAAGTCAGACGCACCAAATTTGGAGTCATAACCTCCTTAAACCAATCTTTCTGACCAGCATGAAAAGCCTCAAATCCGGCAGGGTCAACTAAGATAAGCCGTTTAACCAACTCAGGATGCTCAATAGCCAGAACCATTGATATCTGGCCACCCATTGAATGGCCAGCCAGATTAACCTTACCCAAGTTCATTTCTTTGATAAAGTCGGCTATAACTCCAGCATAAAACGACATTAACCCACTATGAGGCTTTTTTGAGGATTTCCCGTAACCGGGTAAATCGATAGCAATCACTCTATATTTCGAACTCAAATCAACGATATTCTTCTTCCATGCCTGCGAATAGCTACCTAGTCCATGAATCATTAAAATCGTTTCACTGCCCTTGCCCTCATCCATATATGCCAGCCTGATATCACCAGGTAAGTTGATATAATGGACATCATAAGCATATTTAATATCGCTCATTGATTGAATTTTAGCAAGATTACGATATGGATTACAACTACTCATAACAAACATAAAAACGAATGCTGATGAAACTATCTGAAAAAGCAATCTCTTGTTCATGTGTTATCTTTTTGTTTTAAGGGTGTATATGAATTAAGGTCTCAAGATACAGTCAAAATGACCTTAACTGTCTTTTCATAATTCACATACTACCTTTTGGTTAGTTATTAAAACATCAGCCATTTATAGACAATAAATGCAGTAAACGGATTGACTGGTCTTTCAGCAGAACCGCCATTAATTGCCGATCCATGAGAGTCATCCTGACTATCAAAGAAATCACCAAGCCACATATAAGCCCCATGAATCTCCAAACTCATAAATGGGCCGAGTGTATAGGAGACAGATGCATTAATCTCATTACCTAAAAATCTTCCGCCGCCTTGTGGTTTAGCATGACTAAAGGCCATTGCTCCTCCAACTTTTCCGTTTAGTTTATGCGGAATAAAATCATGGGTCAGATTAACAGTACCGCCCAGTAAACCATATCCCATATTCGAGATATCAGAGACAACTGGAGTAAAGCGATTGACGACATTACCGTGAGGGAAAAGCAGATATGCACCGGTACCAATAAAAATTGAGGCAGGCATACCCCAGGTGTTTCCGGTTATTATACCTGTATATTTCTTATCTGTAATGCCATTACCATCTCCCTGAGCAAAGATAAAATCAGCAGAGACGTAATCATTTACCGTTGTTCCATATCTATAGGCGGCTCTCAGGTTTGCAGCCACACCACCAATATCAGCAGCTTTTTTATACCCGGAACCATCATTATCTCTTACAGAGCCAAGGTTAAAGTTCACAAAACCCGTTAACTGCAAAGGGTCATGAAGGAAATCTGCATTACGGCTGAAGTTTGCACCTAACCAAATAATATCAGCCTTATAGTCCTTAGCAATATCAAAGACAAATGAGCCATTATAAGCAGCAAGAACACTATTAAGACCTTCGCCAAAAACAGAAACGCCCCCTTGTCCCTTTCCCCTGTCACGAACGTAGTAGATTGAACCACCTAGATTCCATGACATGTTGAGTTTACGTTGATATGAGAGTTCGAATAGGCTCACATCATCGTTAAGTTCAGTATTATTCTCATATAATAGGTAATATCCAACTTTAGCTTTTTGAAAGTCACCGTCATATCGGGCCGATACCCCCACGCCATCGGTACCCCAATAGGCCAAACGGTAGCCAGTAGTAAGCATTTTATCGAATACAGTTCTATAAGGATTATATGGAGTATCAAACATACGCTGTAGACCAAGGTTGACAGCCCAATTTTTGGCAGGAATCAATTCCAGTTCTACATTCTGAGTTTGGATATTCACTTGATCGGCACTAATGGCACTCCCCTTATTTCCGCTAACACCGTAAGCCTGATCACCCCATGTCCAATCTATCTCGAAAGAGGCACGAAGTATGGCTCTTCCATTAAACAGTTTAGGTTGATATATAAAGAAAGGAAGTATTCGTTGTTCAAAATATTGTGAGGTACAGGTATCGGCTGTTGAGGCAGAATTTGGCCCAAAGAGTCGGCCTACCAACTGGCCGTTAAACAGACTCGCTTTAGGGTATGTATTGGTAGTAACCCCTTGTGTTATAAAAAAGGCCAAAAACTGGAATTCTTTATTAGATCTAACATTGTACGGCAGATCGTAGGTTTGAAGATTGAATTTATTCACAGTCTCCGATTTCTCCTCAACCTTTTCCTGAGCTGCCAGACGACCCGTCCATATAATGGTTACCAACAGTAGCAGTAATGATAGTTTCTTCATCAGATAATAATTTAGATTTTAAAGGGCAAAGCTGCCAAATGGAGTTATGACAGCTTTGCCGACAGAATAATCTTAATGCAGGCAGAAAGCCGTCAGGCCTTACTGGCGAACATATTTCTGAACATTCATAACACCCAAAGTACCTCCATTTGTGCTACCAAAACCACCAGCTGGTGTAGGAGGAACGTTTTGTGTTCCGGTTGTCTGTGCAACCTCATACCAAAGTACTTCAGGACCAGTTTTAACTTCAAAGATACCAGAAGCAACGGCAGCGTAAGGAAGTTCCTGGTTACAGGTGATAGTCCAGATATTGCCAACATTTGATTTTGCAATCTCATAGGTACCAGAGAATACGAGGTCAGGAGTAGTTGTTGTGTTACCAATATTAAACTGGTTGACCACATAAGTATAATCGGTCTTAAAGTTGGCAGTAACCTTAGCAACATTAAAATAGGTTACCAGAAGAGGAGCAACATTGTCACCTTCAGAAACCCATGTACCCATAATACCGAGGTCTTTAGTCAAAGCATTGGTTTTGACAACTTCCGAAGCAGACATTGCTGAGCCCTCATCATCATAAATAGCCGAGCCAGATGCAGGTTTAATAGTAAATACCTCAGTACCTTGAACGACAGAGGTAATGGTGATGTTAATAGTTGCTGTTGAGCTACCAGCTGAATGGGTGACATTATAAGTAAAATCGACCCCTTCAGGAGCTGTTACCAATAACTTTGTAGAATCAAGGTTACCACTCTTGGTTGATTGAGCGTAAACTGCTTCAGAAAAATTAACAGTAATAGTTTTGTTGTCTGTGGAAATTGAAGCCGACTTAAAAGTTGGAGCAAGGTTCTCATCATCTGAACATGAAGTGAAACCAAACATCAAAACGGCAGCCAGTGTGGCAAGGAAAAAGAATTTGTTCTTCATTTTTTGGACGGTTTAAATGTTAAAAGGATATGTTAAAGGTATTTTAAAACAATTCCAGATTATTATTAATGATATAATACCTAAGGTTGACAATAAATAGTATTACCAACAAAAAGTACTCTTATAAACTATATATCAAATACATACAATTATGACAATTAGTATTGACCATCTATTGGCCCCCATTTAATCACATTTGCTCCCCAGGCATATCCGATACCAGCTGCAATCATAGACAGCACTGTCCCATCTTTTATTTTACCAGACTGGAGAGCCAAATGAAGTGAGAGAATTTGATCAACCTGCCCCAGATGTCCATAGTATTCTAAATAGATAGTCTGCTCTGGCGTTAGACCAAGCCCCTCTACCATAGAATAATACATTGATCTTTTAAAGTGAAGACATGCCAGGTAACCTAGTTCAGATTTTTGTATTCCGGCCTTCTCAAACGCAGAATCAATACAGGTCATCCAGTTCTTCATTGAGACCTCATTCAGACGATCCTTCATGTGTTTTTCATCAAAGACCTTCAAAGATTTATAGGCTGAGTCTATATTGGCGCAACTAATTATATTTTCAGTTCCACCGATTTCAACACCGGCATCACGAGCCATTGATCCATCGGTTATAATGTGAGTCCCCAATAAAGCATTTCGACCAGCATCTCTCTTAAGAATCAAAGCACCGGCACCGGCACCAAGATTAAACATAAAAGAGACTGAGCTATCAGTATAATCAATAAAATCTCCGTTACGATAGCCCCCTGCAATAAGAACAGTGGCAATCTGATCATCGGCAAACATCATATCGCGGGCAATCTTCATTGCAGCCACGGCGGTACAACATCTCTGCTGCAGGTCAAAAGCCCATGCGTTGGTTGCACCAATCCGATCCTGAATATAGATGGCGGTTGTAGTCAAAGGATACTCCTTCCACTCCTCTCCTATCGAAATAATCAAATCTATTTCAGATGCTGCCAAACCAGAATTCTTCAGACAATCTAATGCGGCCAGTGCACCCATCTCTTGTGTACCATCAGTCTCTCCGGGCATTGATTTTTCGATGATGCCCAGCTTATCAATTACAGCCTCCTCACTCCATGCACCGTTTGTTGCCCGTGATATCTCGGCTGCTGTCATCCTTTTCTCAGGAATATAGATTCCTGTGCCAATGATTCCAACATGAAAGTTATTATATGACATCGGCTCTTTAGAATTTAAATAAATTACTTCCTACGGCCAGTCCTGCTCCTGATGCCATAAACAGAACCGTATCGCCCCGTTTTACCTTTCCCTCTACAACGGCATGATGAAATGCCATAGGAACACAACCCGAGCCAGTATAACCATATCTATCCATTATCATGGTGGTTTTGGAGAGAGAAACGCCTAATTCAGCCATAACATTAACAATAACAGATCTATTAATTTGAGTAAATACAAAGTGATCTATCTGATCTATAGCCATGTCATATTTGGTTAATAACCTCCTCACGACATTTGGCCATAACCTAAGATTACGATCACCGGGCAATGGCTTCAGACTTAACAACCCCTGCTGGCCTGACTGTATAACATCTTTCGTAACAGGCATCTTAGTACCCCCTGCATAAACGCCAATATAGTCAAACTGGGTGCCATCAGTAAGTAGTTGACTACCTATGTAACCCGATTCATCTGAATCAGATCTACCCAAAACCACGGCACCGGCACCATCCGCAAATATAGAATGACCAAAAGCATCATCTGAGCGGAGATAAGCTGGCATATTATACACACCTACAACAACAGCATATTTTATTGTTGGGTCTGTTGCCATTATTCTGGTAGCATTATCAAGAGCAATGGTGAAACTTGCACAAGAAGCTGCAACATCAAAGGTGGAAGCCCAGGTCTCTTTTTCCTGAATTCTTCCCTGAACAATAATTGAGGTGGCTGGTGAGATATACTCAGGCGTATCCGTACCAACAATAAAGAGGCCGATTTCATCAGAACTTACACTGGCATTGGCAATAGCGGCCAATGCAGCCTTTGTAGCAAAATCGGCAGTAGACTCTTCAATATCATTGTACTTAGCCATATGACGACTATAAATTCCGATCTTATTTTCTAATTTTTCGGCATCAAAGTCCAATCCACTCAGTCTCTTAAGATCAGCATTGGTTATAGGCTCACCCGGTACGTACAAACCGGTTCCTACTATTTTAACTGGAAGCATATTTTCCTTATTAGAATAAGTTAATAACATTATAAAAAGCCAAGCCTTTCAGCTTCATGTAATAAATGTTCCCTAAAGTCAGGATGCGCTATTGAGATGAGCATTCGGGTTCTCTCACGGATGGTTCTGCCGGTAAGCCTAACAGCACCCCATTCAGTCACCACCCAATCTGTGTGACTGCGGTGGAGTGTCACAGCACTTCCCTCAGGAAGAACAGGTACAATAGTACTAATCTGGCCTCCTCTGGCGGTTGAACGACATGCAATAATAGATTTTCCAAGCCCATCAGTTCCTTCAATGGCTCCTGTGGCAGTATCTGTCTGTCCACCAGTACCAGAATATTGCTCCAGTCCGATAGATTCACTTGCCACCTGACCAGTAAAATCGACCATTATACAGGTATTTATTGAAACCATCCTGCTATTTAGTCGCATTACGCAAGGGTCATTAACATACTTACCTCTAAGAAACTCAACTGCTGGGTTATTATCCATCCATTTGTACAGCTTTTCACTACCCATAGCAAAAGTGCAGACAAACTTACCCGCATGGATAGATTTTGCTTTGTTGGTAATCACCCCTTTCTCATAGAGTTCCATCATGCTATCGACAAGCATTTCTGTATGAACACCTAGATCTTTTTTATTAGTTAGAGAAAGAGCAACGGCATTTGGGATTTCACCAATACCCAGTTGAATGGTTGAACCATCGTCTACCAGATCAGCAATATGTTCTCCAATACGAATTGCAATCTCGTCAGGTTGAGGTTCCGGCAGAGTGGGTGGTGTTTGATGATACTCAACAAAATAATCGATATCACTAACATGAACCTGAGTATCCCCAAAAGTTCGCGGCAACTGATTATTAACCTCCAGTACCGTAATCTCAGCAGCTTCCAGAATATCCTTCTCATAGGTAATCCCTAATGACAAAGAGACAAAACCATTCTTATCAGGAGGAGTGCAAGTCCCAAAAAAGAGATGAGGCTTTCTGACCTTTAGTCTATCGGTTGCAGCCCGATGCAACATATTAGGCACATAAGTTACCGTCCCGGTTTTTGCCTTCAGAGCAGCCCTACTGCCTGGAGCATGAAACCAGCTACATAACTCAAAATGGCCTTTCATTTCATGCTTCATATAGAAATCATAAGGTTTCAGGGTTAAAACTGAAAAGACCTTAACATCTTGTACCCTATCTTTTGCTAAATGAAACTTCGACATACATCCCTGAGGCTCTGAAGCACATTGAGCAACGATTATATCAGAATCGGATTGAATCAGACCTACCGCCTCCTCAATAGAGATCAGTTTTTCTCTGTATATTTCTTCATGTGATGACATAACCACCTATTTTATGGTTTTACTTTTCGAAATCTTATAATGAATAAAACTCACAACTACCGATATTACAATAGCAAATGAAGCAGCGATAGCCGGATTTTGAACCTTCCCTGAAAAATAGTGGTCAAAGAATCCTAAACTTATACCCTTTGAAACAATAAGCCAGGGAGATAGATAATAGGTAAAGAAATAGACTCCAAAGGCGGTCAATGAGCCTGTCAAAGCACTACTTAGCTTCACCTCTTTAAGAAATATCCCGAAAACAATTGGAACAAACGCAATGCTAAAGAAAGAATAGACGCCGTTCTGTGCAAAGATTGCAACACTAAGATTTGGACTTACTATCTGCTGATAGGAAGCAAAGTAAGCCGCAATGGCAATAAGGACAATAACTATTCTATTTACAATAATGTAGTTATCTTCATTCTGAATGAGCTTTCCAAAAATGGGTTTAACGATATCAGAGGTGATAGTAGTACTAAGACTTTGTATTAAGCCCTCGATTGTTGAAAGGCCAGCACTAATGAGGCCGAGCACAATCACTAGACCAACAGCTATCGCTACCCAACCTTGAGAGAAAACCTTGACAACATAAGCCGAAACAACGCCATCAATACCTAATGGCTGTCCATTGACGGTCATATCAGGAAAAGTTAGTCGAGCATAAAATCCTGCAAATACAACCAAAAAGAAGAGACCCTGTATCAATGTTGCCGAAATCAGGTATTTATTTACATCGCTCTCTCTCTTGAGAAGCAGAGATTTTGTTATGATATGAGGTTGACAAACAACAGCTATTCCAACGACTATCTGAGCAAAAGCAATCTCAAAGAAGTCGCGAAACAACGGACTAGTTGGATTGGTTGGCTTAACTAAATCAGGATTTATTGCAGCAAGCCGTTCGAAAAATGCAGGTATTCCATCTTTAAGATAGGGATAACCAGAAACCAATAAAATCACAGCTACCAGAACCATAATTACCGCCTGTACAGTATTGGTATAAACCATCGCATTTGCACCTCCGAACATCATATAGCCAAACACAAAAAGTACAGTAAACAAGAGCACCTTAGTCTCAGCAATATTTAGCGCCTGCCCAAGAACCTTCGAGATAGCTACCAAAATCAAAACAATAAAAGTCAACAACAATAGTGACATTAAAGCAATGAACAGAGCATAACCTTTACTGTTATAGCGATTACCAATCCAACTTGCCAGACTTAAAGCCTTAACATTGGCACCATACTTTCTAAACGACTTAGTCAGAAAGATCAGGGAAATAAGCGCAGCTACAGGAAAGAAAATCCCAAACGACAGAAAGCCACTTAATCCGTATGCAGCGATCAGTCCCGGATTTATAATAAAGGTTGCGGCACTGGTCATAGCAGCTGCTAACGACAGTCCTACAAACCACGGAGAGAAATTAATGGTGCCTAATGCATATTCACTAATACTTTTTGTGCGTAATGCGCCTCTGATCACGAAAAACAGTATTAATGCGGCATATAAGATAATTAATACCCAAGCCCCTAGCGCCTGCTGTGATGATGCCATGTCGTCTTATGTTAAATTGGTCAATTATTGTCAAAGTTATTTTTATTCAGGATTTATTCCTATTTCGGGATAGATCATAATAGAGGAAGGGAGTATGTCAGCAGATACTATCCATTAAAACCCTTCCATCTATTACAAATCTCAACAAAACCACACCCTTTCGAGTCTCTTAAATAACGATTCCACCGTCAACACTCAACGTGGTACCGTTTATATAGGCTGCTTCGTCGCTGGCTAAGAAAAGATAGGCCGAAGCAATCTCTTCAGGTAAGCCCAAACGACCAACCGGAACCTTTTCTTCCATAGCCTTCAATACATTTTCCGGCATCTTCTTTACCATCTCCGTAGCAATGAAACCTGGAGCTACGGCATTAACAGTAACACCTTTACGTCCCAGCTCTTTTGCTAAAGTCTTTGTCAGTCCAATAACACCTGCTTTAGTAGCCACATAGTTTGTCTGGCCAAAATTCCCATATAATGCAACAACCGATGAGGTATTAATAATTCTACCATACCCCTTCTCAACCATTATCGCGCTTACGCACTTGGCACAATTAAAGACCCCGGTTAAGTTGACATCAATAACCTGTTGCCATAAGTCAGGGGTCATTTTCTTCAAGGTTGAATCACGTGTTATCCCCGCATTATTTATCAGAATATCAATCCTGCCACACTGCTCAATAACACTATTGGTGGCCGACTCAACCTCATTAAATAGGGCTGTATTCACCTTCATGAAAAAGGCTTTACCATCAATAGCAGTTATCTCCTCAACACTCTGCTGACCTTTAGTCTCATTCATATCCCAAATAAATACTACAGCGCCTTCGCTAGCAAACCGAACAGCCGCTGCCTTTCCTAATCCGTCTGCACCACCGGTAATGATTGCAATTTTATTTTCTAATCTCTTCATGTGATATATGTTTTACTTCTTTTATTGAATTGATAGAGTCAAACTTAGCCTCCAGATAGTGATACATTCAGGTTCTCAAGCAAGACTCCAAACTTCATTTATAGTTTATAGATTTTCAACAATAAGAGCTATACCTTGCCCCCCGCCGATACAAAGTGTAGCTAACCCGTTTGTAACATTGCGTCTTTTCATCTCATAGATCAGGGAGGTAAGAATACGGGCTCCTGAAGCACCAATTGGATGGCCAAGAGCAATAGCACCACCGTTTACATTCACTCTCTCAGGGTCAAGAGCCAGGTCTCTGACAACTGCGATTGATTGGGCTGCAAATGCCTCGTTTGCTTCAATTAAATCAATATTCTCGATGGTCATATTTGCTCTACGGAGAGCCTCTCTGGTAGCTAAGACAGGGCCATAGCCCATGATAGCCGGGTCAAGAGCTGCATTTCCATAGGAAACAATCTTGACCAATGGTTTTAAGCCAAGCTCTTTAGCCTTATCAGCCGACATCACCAGTAACATTGACGCTCCATCATTGATACCTGACGCATTGCCGGCAGTTACAGTTCCGTCCTTTTTAAAGGCAGGCTTTAAAGCACTTAACTTTTGAAGTGTCATTCCATGCTTGGGAAACTCATCGGTATCAAACACCAACGGATCACCCTTTCTCTGAGGAATCTCAACCGGTACAATCTCATCTTTAAAACGACCGGCCTTTTGTGCCGCTTCGGCTCTGGCTTGACTCTCTAGTGCAAACATATCCTGCTCCTCACGGGTAATCCCCCATTTCTCAGCAATATTTTCGGCTGTTATACCCATGTGATAATTACCAAATGCATCTGTGAGGCCATCCATGATCATGCTATCAATAATCTGCCCATGATTCATACGATAACCATTCCTGGCTTGAGGTAATATATAAGGGGCATTCGACATACTCTCAGTTCCACCAGCCAAAACGATGTCAGCATCTCCAAGTTGAATAAACTGTGCGGCCATAGAGACAGATCGTAAACCAGAGCCACATAACTTATTTATGGTCATCGCTGGACTACCATAAGGCAAACCCGACTTTACAGCTATCTGTCGGGCTATATTCTGCCCTAAACCAGCAGATAGAATATTTCCAACAATGGTCTCCGAGATTTCGGCTACATCAATACCTGCCCGGCGTATAGCCTCCTTTGCAGCAATTATGCCAAGATCTGTTGCGGATAGCCCCGAAAGCGCTCCTCCGAAATTCCCTACTGCTGTTCTGACAGCCGATACAATGACTACTTCCTTCATAGAATATTCTTTTATTTTGGTAATCAACTAGTAGTTGGAAAACCACTTGACTTATTTAGAGAAAGCTGAACACTCCAAGCATGGATTGATCATCTAGTTTGTTCTCCAATTCAATTACGAAGAAACAGAACAACAATGGTCAGTGCCACCTATTTCGAGATAAAGAATGGTTGACATAAGTCTTATTTTTAGGAATATGTAAGATTAACATCACAATAAATCAGAACTTTACATAATACCATTACTAATTAGACTGGGTTAATAGGTTTTTTGAGTTCAAACCCATAGAAACAGTTATACAGACAACAGTTAAAACGGTTGAAGAATCTTTCAAAGAGGGCCTTCTCAACATCTCTTCAACTTCTCCTCAACATCCCCTCTATATCCCCTCAATATCCTCTACCTATATAGTCCCTATCTTACACGAGTTTATAGGGAGAGGATAGGGAGAGGATAGGGAGAGGATAGGGAGAGGCATAAGAGCTAGAGTCGAGGAGAACAAGAGCTGGAGTCGAGAAGAACAGGCGGGATACAAAGAATACAGTGGTTTCGACT
>JAJTBW010000039.1 GCA_021286705.1 Sphingobacteriia bacterium | reverse complement strand
TGATGTTGGCAGTTTCCGGATCAAAACGTGATTACATAGATAGTCTTTTTCAGAAGATCAAAAAATAAAAACCTCAGCGGGAACAATTCACTGCATAATCTGGGTTTAAGTCTTGCGCCCGCATCATTCAAAGATCAATTTTTGGCTTTTCAAAGGGGACTCAACTAATGAAAATCAGTAAATTAAGGTAAGTAAAATCAGAAGATGATGTTGATTTTCAGTAAATTAGAAGTATGATTCCACTCATGTTTCAAATGGAGAAAACCAACATCACGAGTAAAATTACTGATTTGTTCCCAATATTAGACACTCATTTCGAAGGAGAAATCAATCGTTCTAGATTAAAGTTGATGTTTATATCACCTCTTCGCTCGCTCTACGCTCCCTCTCCAGATAATCTCCATAAAATGATTTTCAATGTAGGGATATATGATCATTTATAAATTCTATTTAGTGTCTCTTTATTCGAGAAAAATATGGAGAAGGAGCGAAGAGGATGTGAAGGGGTAGAGAAAAGACATGCGAAAATCACACCTTAGCGTTCTGTTGTAATCATCAAAAAAGTGATTGAACTATTACTATCGGAAGTTTAGTAGGAGGAATATACCAACTTAGAATATTAAGAGGTAAACTAAAGAAGTCAGTGAATGGCGGAGTTTCTATAGACTTTGATTAGATTTATTTATAATTTGGAATGATTACTTATATTTAGTAATATTGCACTTTAAGGATGATCATATAACTTATTAAAATTAAATAGTATTTGTTATGAAAACGAAAATATCTTTGACTTTGTTGATTTTTATTGTGTTGTTATCAGGTTGTGGTCTGCATCGTGGGTACGTTCTTTTTAATGAAAAACCTGATGAGTTGATTGCAACAGAAAAAGTTAAAGCTTTTTTGAAGCAGAATCCTAATGCTTCAATAGTTCTTAGAGTGCCTATCTCAACAAATTCAGCTACTCAATCAGATCCTAATAGTCTGGTGTATAATGCGATTGAAAAAGAATTAGTTCTGTCTGGGTTTAATTTAAAAGATAGGGGATTGTTTAATCAAGTGATAAACAGTCAAACTTCACTTGATTATTCAAAAATTGAGGAGTTGGCAGGTGCAGATCTAATCCTTGAGCTTGTTAAGATTGACAGAAGTGTTCCTTTTACAACCAATATAGCATATACTGAATCGGGGGAGCAGGTTATTCTTGAAAATGGGGAATATACCAGATATGGTGCAATGATCGAATTCAAATTAACATTAGTTCGAAATAACGAGTATGGAGGAAGTTTTTCATTTTATTATACGCCATGTACCCAACGCAATTCAGATTGTAATTGTAGTGTCCCCTATAAGTACGGAGGATATAAGTTTTATCCTGATAAGGTAGCGAATTTTTGTGGTAGTGATAGACGAAGTGGCGCAGTCAAGAGTTATGAAGTGATGCAGCAAGATGATCTAGTAGCTTTTGTACGTGATGGAGTAAAAAAAGTTATTAAATCAATCAAGTAATGTATTTAAATAAACACTGATTTGTTTGCAATATTAGACTTTCATTTCAGAGGGTAACTCAATCGTCAAGAGTATTGTTGATTTCTATGTTTGTTGTTGCCCTCTGTAAGGCTCAAGCAATCGGCTTTGAATGATTTTCAATGATTTCAAAACGATTCTTTTGGATTAATCTTAAGAAACCCATCATAAGGAATTCCTCCAGTACCGACCAGTAGCATTTTATTAGGATGAAATCTCTCATTAAATTTCCCCATTCCTGAATTATCTGCACCGGCTCCACTTTTTACTTCCAGTCCAATTACCTTGTATCCTGTTTCAAGTACGAACTCTACTTCATTGTTGCATTCTTGTCAGTAATTGAGATAATAACTTTCAGAGACTGCTTATTTTAATAAATGGGTGTCTGCTGATGATTCCACTAGCCGTCCTCATAACTTTGGATTCGCACAAGCCGTTGAATAGTTTTCGTCATCTTGTATTGTTAGTAAAGCGTTATTGTATACCTGAAACTTCAGACTGGATGACCACTGGCGGATTACTCTTCTGGTATATTTCACTAGTCTACCTAATAAACCAAAATCGGCTAACAATTTAAAGTTATTCGCTGATGTTGTAGTATTGCCTGTATCTTGAAGCTGTCCTATGATTTCTTGATTTAACCTGTTTTAAATAAGGACATTCTCACATCTTTAGGGAAATTTACTCAACATTACTATTAAATTTACTCAAGATATTTAGACTGCCTTCAATATCTCTCATTTTTTGTCATGGATTTAGAAAATTTCTAATGCGTAAGCTGGACTAGATGGTAATTACCAGTTTTATCAGGGTTTATAAATTTTATTCGGTGTCTCTTTATTCGAGCAAAATATGGAGAGGGAGCGAAGAGGATGTAAAGGGGTAGAGAAAAGACATGCGAAAGTAGATGCTGGGCAAGTCGTAAAGCGGAGTAAACTAAGAGGGCGATAGGGATATTTCTTTAAATTTGTAGAAACTCCTAAAAATAACTACCTGACGGATGATGTATTTTGATGAATTTCTGGCAATCCTTAATAAGGAGGTTGGAATGGATATAGGTTTAGAAGCGATAGAAAGAGTAGATCGTTCCTTTTGTTTTCTTAAAAATTTTGCTCAAGATAAAGTTATTTATGGTATAAACACTGGTTTTGGGCCGATGGCACAATACAAAATACCAACAGAAGATCTCGAGCAGTTGCAGTATAATTTAATTAGATCTCATGCAGCGGGAGTTGGTAGTTATCTTAGTGAAGAGTTTGTAAGAGCTTCAATGATTGCTCGATTAATGACATTTCTTCAGGGATGCTCTGGCGTTCATCCTGATTTGGTTAAGACACTAACAGCATTTATTGATTTCAACATTAATCCTTTGGTTCCTAGCCATGGTAGTGTTGGTGCAAGTGGCGATTTAGTTCAGCTAGCACATATTGCATTAGCTTTAATCGGAGAAGGTCGGGTAAAGTATAATGGAGAAATTTTTCCAACAGATGAGGTTCTGTCGAAGCTTGGGATAGAGCCTGTTAAGGTTAAGATTAGAGAGGGATTAGCAGTGACCAATGGAACAGCAGTAATGACTGGAATAGGGTTAGTAAATCTGAAGAGGGCTCGAATTTTGATGGGAGTTGCTGTGCAGACCTCTGTGTTAATGAATGAAGTGGCGTGTTCTTACGATGACTTTATGGCATCTGAGCTAAATAGTAAAAAACTGCATATAGGTCAGGAGAAGATTGCAGATACCATGAGATGGTTGAGTGAGGGTAGCCAATTGATCAGGAATAGGGAGGAGGACTTATATGGTCAAAGTTCTAATGAAGAGATCTTTAATCATAAAGTCCAGCCATATTATTCTTTAAGATGTGTACCGCAGATCTTAGGTCCAGTGCTTGATACACTAAAGAATGTTGAGAAAGTCTTAATAGCTGAACTGAACTCTGTAGACGATAATCCAGTGATTGATCTTGAGAATCGAAGCATTTATCATGGTGGGAATTTTCATGGTGATTATATCTCTTTTGAGATGGATAAGATGAAGATTGGGATAACAAAGCTCACCATGCTAGCTGAGAGACAGATGAACTATCTTTTTCATGATCGAATAAATGGGATATTACCGCCATTTTTAAATATGGGGCGTTTAGGGCTGAATTATGGATTACAAGCGGTTCAATTTACAGCTACATCAACTACAGCAGAATGTCAGATGTTATCCAATCCTATGTATGTTCATAGTATACCCAACAATAATGATAATCAGGATGTGGTAAGTATGGGAACTAATTCTGCTTTGATTGCATCGCAGGTAATAGAGAATTCTTTTCAGGTGATGGCAATTCATTTAATGGCAGTTAGTCAGGCAGTAGATTGCTTGTTGATACAAGATAAATTGTCATTATCTTCGCAGCAGTTTTATAGTAGAATCCGTGAAATTGTTGCTGTCAACAGAATTGATACCGTAAAAGCAGAAGAGATTAATAGATTGATTGAGTTTCTGAGAAATGAATATTCTCCAAATGAAATAATTAAACGACTTTTCGACTAGTTAGGATTACTTTATTAAGAAATGAAGTGATTGAGCATAGTGAGGAAATATCCTGAATATTTGAATTATTAGCAAATGACAGATAAAAGAAGATATGCCCTTGTAACGGGCGGTGGTAGAGGAATTGGTCGGGCAATATCTATTGAACTAGGTTTACGAGGATATTATACCATAGTTAACTATAGAAATGGCCTTTCGGAAGCCTCTGAAACACTTGAGATCATTAAATCATCAGGGGGTGATGGCGAATTACTTCCTTTTGATGTTTCTGATCTATCGTCTGTTGAGGTAGCGTTAAAAGGGTGGCAGCAGTCTCATTCTGGTGAGTATATAGAAGTATTAGTGAATAATGCGGGAGTTCGACAAGATAATCTAATGATGTGGATGCAGAATGAGGAATGGGATCGTGTAATCGATACTAATCTAAATGGTTTCTTTTATGTGACTCGTGCTTTACTAAAAGATATGTTGGTTAAAAGATTTGGTCGAATTATTAACATATCTTCTTTATCAGGAATAAAGGGGTTGCCTGGTCAAACAAATTATTCAGCGGCGAAGGGAGCCTTGAATGCTGCTACCAAAGCATTAGCTCTTGAGGTGGCAAGAAAAGGGGTGACAGTGAATGCGGTTGCACCCGGTTTTATTAAGACGGATATGTTGAATGGGTTAAACGAAAATGATATCAAGGGAAATATTCCGATGGCTCGTTTTGGTGAACCTTCTGAGGTGGCTCATTTGGTAGGTTTTCTTGCCTCTAAAGAGGCGTCATATATAACAGGCGAGGTGATTTCTATCAACGGCGGGCTTTATACCTAGTTCATTTATAGATTTAAGATAATCTCTTTCAGATTAGATATAATTTTTGGATAAATCAAGACGAAAATAAATAAGTATAGACAATAGATAATTAAAATAGCAAGGGAAACGTAATGGCTCTAAATAGAAGTTCTGACTCATATGAGGAAGTCTTTTTCAGGGTTAATTTACTCGTCTAAGCGCTAACAAATACTAGAGATATAGATGAAAAGAGTTGTAATTACAGGTATGGGTATTTACTCCTGTATTGGGAAAAACCTTGCTGAAGTAAAGGATTCTTTGTATGAGGGTAAATCAGGGATTGGAGTAGATCAGGCGAGAATTGAGATGGGCTATCGTTCTCCTTTGACCGGACAATTGACATTGCCTGATTTAAAGGGGAAACTTGATCGGAGAAGTCGTGTAGGATTGCCGGAGCAGGGCTATTATGCATACGAAGCAACACTTGAAGCGATGCTCAATAGTGGGTTAACGACTGCTTTTCTTGAGAAAAATGAGGTAGGAATTCTCTATGGAAACGACTCATCTGCTAAAGCTGTCATAGAGGGGGTGGACATAATGAGAGCCAAGAAGAATACTGTGCTTATTGGTTCTGGTAATATTTTCCAGAGCATGAACTCTACCGTTTCTATGAATCTTTCGGTGATCTTTAATCTGCGAGGGATAAATTTCACTATATCTGGTGCATGTGCCAGCGGTTCACATGCTATTGGAATGGCTTACCTGATGGTAAAAGCCGGATTACAAGATTGCATTGTATGTGGTGGAGCTCAAGAGGTAAATATATATTCAGTAGGAAGTTTTGATGGATTGAGTGCATTTTCAACAAGAGTAGAGGAGCCACATAAAGCCTCCAGACCATTTGATAAAACCCGTGATGGGTTAGTCCCCTCAGGCGGAGGTGCTACTTTAATCGTTGAAAGCCTTGAATCGGCGTTGAAGAGAGGAGCTCCTATTTTGGGTGAGATCATGGGCTATGGTTTCTCCTCAAATGGGGATCATATCTCAGTTCCTAATGTAGATGGGCCAAGACGTTCTTTAGAGATGGCAATACGAGAGGCTGGTATGAAACCATCTGATATTGATTATATAAATGCCCATGCAACATCCACTCCGGTGGGAGATATGAATGAGGCTAAGGCAATTGATGAAGTATTTGGGAGCCATAAACCATTTGTTACATCTACAAAATCAATGACAGGTCATGAGATGTGGATGGCTGGTGCTAGCGAGGTAATATACTCAATGTTGATGATGCACAATGATTTTATTGCCCCTAACATCAACCTCACTGAAAAAGATGAGGCGGCTATTCCTCTTAATATTCCCTCAAAGACAATCGATAAAGAATTTAATGTTTTTCTAAGTAACTCTTTTGGATTTGGAGGCACTAATTCGTCTTTAATAATAAAAAAATACAACTATTAGAAATTTATATGGAACGACAAGAAATTATTTCCCGTCTCTCAGCAATTCTTGCAGAAGAGTTTGAGATAGATCCTTCTCTTATCACAGGTGAGGCTCCCTTAATGGAGACATTAGAGCTTGATAGCCTTGATTTAGTAGATGTTGTAGTTATAATTGAGCAGAATTTTGGAGTTACTCTAAGTGCCCCGGATTTTCAAGGCGTTAAGACATTTGACGACTTTTTTAACTTGATTGAAAACAAACTGAATGGCTAAAGTCGACAAACGGATACAGTGGAAAGGGAAATCTCGTGGAGGCGTTTTAGGTTACTTGATATTTATCAAGCTAATACGCTTTTTCGGGGTTAGAGCAGCCTATCTACTGTTGATCTTTGTCGTTTTTTATTTCGTTCCTTTCTCTCCCCGATCCACAAAGTCATTATGGTCATTTTATAGAAAAAGGTTAGGGTTTAACCGATTCCGAAGTATGGTTGCCATACCAAAGCATTATTATCGATTTGGACAGACTCTGATTGATAAAGTTGCAATCAATAATGGACGGGAATCAGATTATAAATTTTCTTTTGAAAACTTTTCACAGTTTGAAGAACTGTTGAAGAAGGGCGAAGGGTTAATTTTAATTGGAGCTCATGTGGGTTCGTGGGAGATGGGCTCTCTTTTCTTTAAGGAATATGGGAAGAGGATTCATGTGGTCATGTATGATGCCGAGTATCAGAAAATAAAAGAGTTACTGGAGAGAAATAGCAGAAAACAGGAATTTAAGGTTCTGCCTGTACTTCCTGATTCACTTGAAAGCATTATTAGAATAAAATCAGCACTCGATAATAACGATATTGTCTGTTTCCAAGGCGATCGATTTATGCCAGGTCAGCCGGTTCTTACGCATCAGTTACTAGGAGAAGAAGCGAGATTCCCTGCTGGACCCTTTAAGATTGCTGCAAAATTGGATGTTAATGTCGTCTTCTATTTCGCTATTCGAGAGCCTCATAGGGGCTATTCCTTTCGGTTTATGATTCCCGAGAAGGCAGAAAATAGAAAGGATAGAGAGAAAACATACTTTAATAGTTTTTGCATCAATCTGGAAGAGACGGTGAAGATGTATCCTGAGCAGTGGTTTAACTTTTATGAATTTTGGAGTTGATGAGGCGTATACTTTTGATTTCTGCTAATCGGTATAAGGAGCCTTATCCGGTTTATCCGTTAGGATTGAGTTATCTCAAGGGGTATATCTTACGAGAACTTCCTCATCTTGAGGTGGAAATTGTTGATTGCAACATCCTTAGTGATGAGGAGATTGGTCGACGAATTGAGGTTTTTAGACCTGATATAATTGGGCTTTCTTTAAGGAATATTGATGGAGCTAACTCTCTTGATGTTCGTGATTTTCTAGAGCATTATCAAGAGTTGGTCACCTTGATTAGAAAGAGCAGTACTGCTTATTTAGTTATTGGGGGTGCCGGCTTTTCAATTTTCCCTGAAGTGATTTCTGAGCGGTTAAGGCCTGACTTCTCGATTGTTGGAGAGGGAGAAAAAGCTTTTATTGACCTGATTAATCACCTTGAGAAGAGAGAAGAGTCTGCTTCTGTTAAGATGGATAAGAGTATGGGGTCATGTAAAATCATTAATCAAGGTTCTCTCGGTTACTTATCTACTCTTGATGTTGCCTTTGAAGAGGATCTTGTAGGATGGTATTGGCAATCAAGTGGGATGCTTAATCTACAGACTAAACGAGGCTGTCCCTATAATTGTATTTACTGTACATACCCTCTTATTGAGGGGCGTCAGGTGAGAACTCTTGATCCTGAGAAGACAGTAGAAGATTTGCTTCGACTTAAACGAAATCATGGGATTAACTATGTTTTCTTTACCGATTCAGTCTTTAACATTGGTAGAAGTTATAATCTTAAACTTGCCTCATTGCTCATTGAGTCTAACGCAAAAATCAATTGGGGAGCCTATTTTCGTCCGTCAGGTCTCGATAATGAAACTATGCGGTTGTTTAAAGAGTCGGGCTTAACTCACATTGAGTTTGGTACTGAGTCATTCTGTGATACGCAGTTGGTTAATTATGGTAAAGGTTTTTCATTTGAGGATGTTGTTAAGAGCTCGGATATCTGTTTAGATTTGGGTATCTACTATGCCCATTTTTTGATTTTAGGAGGTTATGGTGAAACCAAGCAAACCATAGCTGAGACAATGGTTAACTCAAAGCGATTGAGACATACTGTTTTCTTCCCTTACATTGGCATGCGTATCTATCCAAACACCAGACTTCAACAGATTGCGGTTTCAGAGGGGATTATTGAGGCTACTGATGATTTGATAGCTCCTAAGTACTATATATCGAACGATTTCGACGTGGATATGACAAAGAAATTGGCATCTGAAACCGGAAAGGCTTGGGTTTTTCCTGACTCTCCTCATAATGAGATGATGGATATGTTAAGAATAAAACGTAAAAAGAAAGGGTTGTTATGGGAATATCTAAAGAGGCCATAATTTCAGGTTCAATGGTGCTGGATTATATTCCACAGCGTCATCCAATAGTTATGGTTGATGCCTTTTATGGGATTGATAATGCTCTTTCTGAAAGTGGATTAACGGTTTCACCTGATAATATCTTTGTTGAAAATGGGCTATTAACAGAAGGTGGGCTTATTGAACATGTAGCTCAATCTGGGGCACTTAGAATAGGCTATGAGCATATTACTAAAGGGGAGTTGGTTCCTTTAGGTTTTTTAGGGGCTATTTCAGATCTCTCAATATTAAGACTTCCATTAATAAATACCTCGCTTCGAACAAAGTTAATCGTAGAAAATGATGTTTTCGGTATTACTCTTTTTAGGGCAGAGGTAATCGATAATAATGAGGTAATAATGACCTGTAAAATGAAGGTTGCTCTTGAGAAGAAAGGAGAATTTAATGGGTAGGAAAATCATTCAGAAAGAGGCCTCGTTAATCAACAGGACATCGCTAAGAGTTAGATTTAGTGAAGTCGATTCTATGAGAATTGTCTGGCATGGAGAGTATATAAGATATTTTGAAGATGGTAGGGAATCTTTTGGAAGGCAGTATTCAGGGCTGGGATATATGGAGATGCATGAGGCAGGCTACTTTGTTCCAATGGTTCATGTGGAGGTAGATTTTAAGAGCCCATTAAAGGTTGGTGATATTGTTATTGTAGAAACTCGTTTTATTAATAGTGAGGCTGCTAAGATTTGTTTTCAATACATCTTATATCGTGAATCAGATATGCAGGTTGTCGCTACTGGTGAATCTGTTCAGGTTTTCTTGAACAGCTCATTTGAGCTAGAACTTTTATCCCCATCATTTTATCAAGAATGGAAGAGAAGATGGAAAATAGAATAAGGACAATGACATATATTGGCCCTATGGCAATGGTCACTTCTCAGGGGCTCTCGGTTGAAGAGAACTGGGCTAGTCTGCTCCATGATTGTGATAATGGAAATTGGCAAACGAAAAACACTCATGGTCGTAGCTATCCCATTGGGAGAATAGATAGAGATCGATTTAGCGAGATTGCTTCGGTAAATTATTGCAAGGATTTTACAATCCTTGAGAATTTACTCTATTATGTAATTGTGGGTGTTTTAGATGGAGTTGGTCAAGTAATCGAAAGAGAAAAGTGTCGATTAATAATCAGTACTACCAAAGGGAATATCGATCTTCTTGCAAATCCATCAACCAATTCAAATGATGAGCTTTACTTGGATGTAATGGCTCAAAAGATATCTTCGAGAATCGGATTTTCAAAAAGAGCTATTGTAATTTCAAACGCATGTATTTCGGGACTTAGCAGTTTGATAGTTGGGTCAAGACTTATTGAGGTGGGGGATGAGGATACCATTATTGTTGCTGGTGGAGATTTGATAAGTGATTTTATCTTTTCCGGATTTGAGTCGTTTAAGTCGTTAAGCACAAATCTTTGTCGTCCTTATGATTCTATGCGAGATGGCTTGACTTTGGGAGAAGGGGTTGGGGCTATTTTGCTAACTAATGATAAAAGAATATCTTCCGGGGTCTCTATTCTTGGAGGCTCAATCAGTAATGATGCTAATCATATCAGTGGCCCCAGCCGAACAGGTGATGGCTTGTCATTGGCAATCAATAGGGCTATAAGTGAGAGTGGTATTAAAAAAGAGCAACTCTCATTTGTTAATATGCATGGCACTGCAACGCTCTTTAATGATGAGATGGAATCTAAAGCCTTGGCACTATCTGGTTTAAATGATATTTCTGTTAATGGTCTTAAGGGATATATTGGCCATACCTTAGGTGGTGCCGGGATTATCGAAACAATACTTTGCATAAAACAATTACAAGAGAACATCTTATTGGGTACTGAAGGATATGAACTGTGTGGCTGTTCCATTCCTCTTGTTATTACTAAAGAACACCAATCGTTAGAGATGCAAGCCTGTTTAAAGACTGCTTCTGGTTTTGGAGGATGTAATGCTGCCCTGGTCATTGCCAAAGGCGATCGTAGTGTAAGTGATTTTTCCCGAGGGGGTTTTGCGGTTAAGGAGATTAGCTCTTGTTCTGTATACGATGGCAAGATCTTAAAAGATGGAGCCGCAATTTTAGAGAGTAAAGATTCTTTTGCGCTATTTATTAGGGAGGCGTTTAAAAAGCTTGATTCCCCTAATATGAAGTTTTATAAGATGGATGACCTCTCAAAGTTGGGCTATGTGACTGCATCTTATCTTTTATTAGATCAGATATTACCATCAGAAGATACTGCTTTTGTATTATGGAATCATAGCTCCTCTTTAGACACCGATATAAGACATAATGAGACTATTATAGGGAAAGAGCCAACAGGAGCAAGTCCCTCTGTTTTTGTTTATACCTTACCAAATATTGTAATGGGTGAAGTCGCAATCAGATTCGGGATAAAGGGGGAGAATACTTTCTTTATTCAGGAGGATAATGATGAAACTGCAAGGGAGTATGGTCTTAGCCTATTATCCTCAGGGCGATTTAAGTATGTAGTAATTGGTAAATGTGAATACTTTAAAGAAAAATATTCTGCAGAATTTAAACTAATATCAATCGAATAATGGAAGAATTAATATTTAACTTCAAACAACAGCTTATAGACGCCTTGAATCTTGAGGAGATGACCCCGGAGGATATTGATACTGATGCACCACTTTTTAGAGAAGGGTTGGGATTAGATTCGATAGATGCATTGGAGATCATCTTAATTCTTGAAAAACAGTATGGCATTAGAATAGAAAACCCAGCAGAATCTAAAGCGATATTCTACTCTGTTCGTACACTCACCGACTATATAGTTGCTAATAGAAAGTAATGTCAGTTAAAGTCACAGGCTTAGGTATAGTAAGCTCAATCGGGCTAGGTGTTCAGGAGCACGAGGATGCGCTTAGGCATGGTCAACATGGTCTTAAGTTGCCCATGTTCCTGAATTCTATTCATAAGGTTCCTGTTGGTGAGGTTCCTTATGATTTATCAGATTTAAAAGAGATGTTAGGTCTCAGGAAGAATAAGACTGTGACGAGAACTGCATTATTGGGGATGATAGCAGCGAGAGAAGCCGTCAGAGATTCTAAGTTAGATGTTGAAGAACAGAGGATAGGTATTATCTCAGGAACATCAGTTGGAGGTATGGATCTGACATCTGTTTTCTACAAAGACTATATGGTTAATTCGCTTTGTGGGCGTATTTCAAACGTAGTTGGTCATGATTGTTTTGACTCGACATATCGAATTGCCCAGGATTCAAGATTATCGGGTTATAGTACTACGATCTCTACAGCATGTTCATCGGCTGCCAATGCTATTATGACTGGGTGCAGGATGATTGAGGCTGGTATCTTAGATTGTGTCGTTGTAGGGGGAACAGATGCATTATCTCTCTTTACGTTGAATGGGTTTAAAAGCCTGATGATTCTTGATGATGAGCTATGTAGACCATTTGATAAGAGCCGTAAAGGGTTAAATCTTGGCGAAGGAGCAGCCTATTTAATGCTTGAGCGAGATACCCTGCGTGCCGGCCATGAGGGATATGGTTATGTAAAGGGTTGGGCTAATTCAAATGATGCTTTTCATCAGACAGCCTCTTCGGACAATGGGGAAGGAGCTTTTAGAGCTATGTCAAAAGCGTTGACCCGTGCTGGGATGATTGACATTAGACCTGACTATATAAATGCCCATGGTACAGGAACTCCAAATAATGATTCGTCTGAGGTAAAGGCTATGGAACGTTTATGGGGTGATAGTATTCCTATGTTCAGCTCAACAAAGTCTTATACTGGTCATACTTTGGGAGCAGCAGGTGCTATTGAAGCGGTGATTTCTTTTCTTTCGTTAAAGAATAGTTTGATTTGGCCTTCACTCCGATTCAATCAATCTGATAATGATGTAAGATCAGCTCCTGAATCAATCCTGAAAGCTCAAAAAGGACTCAAGAATGTAATGTCTAATTCATTCGGTTTTGGTGGTAATTGTACTTCTCTAATATTTTCTATTGATAAATGAGATGCCTAATCACAACATATCAGGTCTGGTCTGAAGAATTAGATGTTAAATCACTGATTCCTGATTCTAATATTCGGCGCAGGCTCAGTCCGTTTGTAAAAAGGGGAGTGGCAACCGGTCTTCAGGCTGCTAATAGTGCTGAAAGAGTTGGGGTATTTGTAGATTCAATAGTTACTGCAACAGGCCTTGGTTGTTTAGAAGATTCGGAGAAGTTTCTTAAGAATTATCTTGTATCAGAAGAGCAACTATTAAATCCGACACCCTTCATTCAGTCAACGCACAATACCATTGGGGGTCAGATAGCTTTAGGAAAGAAACTACATGGGTATAATCTGACATTTTCGCATAGAAATGATAGTTTTATTAATGCCTTAATGGATGCATTGTTACTTCTTAGTGAAAATGAGTCAAATGCTGTCCTTTTAGGTGCTGTAGATGAAGTAACAGCTACTTCCGGGCATCTATTACATAGATTAGGTTGGGATAAGGTTTTTGGTGAGCCAAAGGATGTCTGTGCGTTCTTTGTGTTGACTTCAGTAGATAGCCCTGATGAAAACAGATCAGATAGTTTAGATATTTCTAACGATGGGTTGGTTATGCAGCCATCTCACACAAGGGTACTACTGGAGTTTAATTGCAATGATATATCTACCCCTACAGATTGCCTAACTATTACAGCTGATAAGAGTTCGTTTCTTTCAATTGCAGATTCTCTTATAAGTGCTATCTTGCTTTTGGAACAAGGTGAAGAGTCTGTGAAAGTAATTGATAACAAATTCTCAATTCTCCTGAAATGGCACTCTTGATACTGGCTTTGATAATCCTGATCATTACTTTTCTGGTATATGCTTCTGCTAATATCAGGTCAGGAATCTATATTAAATCATACTATAGAAGTAAGAATTCGGGGAAAGTGGTTGCATTAACATTTGATGATGGACCACAGTTTAAGGTTACCCCAGCCCTTCTTGATGTCTTAGCTGAAGAGGAAGTTAAAGCAGCCTTTTTTTGTATTGGAGAAAAGGTAGAATCAAACAAAGATACAATTTCAAGGATGGTAAAGGATGGTCATTTAATTGGAGCTCATTCTTATAAACATCACTATAGCTTAACTTACTGTAATAGCGAGTTATTTAAGGCAGATCTTGTAAAGAGCATTAAGGTTCTGGAGGAGGCTTCAGGTGAGAAGGTAACATGGTATAGACCTCCTTATGGAGTAACCAATCCAATAATGGCATTTGTTTGTCGCGAGTTAAAGTTGGATATTGCTGGTTGGAGTGTTAGATCACTTGATACAATGGAGAAAGATTACAGGAAGGCATTGAATCGTGTTTTAAAGAAGGTCTCCCCCGGGTCTGTAATACTTTTGCATGATCGATTACCCTTTGCTCCAGAATTAGCAAGGCGGATTATTAAAGAATTAAAACGGCGTGGGTATAGTTTTGAGCGTTTTGATAAATTGGTAAAAAATTAAGAGATAATGAAAATAAAACTAGGATTCGTTATACTGATTATGTTTATGGCATCAGCCATGTCAGGACAAGATTATGGAAAGGAGATAAATCCTGAGGCTGGTTTTAAGAGTAGATTAAAAGAGTATAGTGAAAGGACAAAAAGCATAGAGGCTGCTTTTAGTCAGGTTAAGACAATGGCAGTTCTCTCCTCTGCAATTGATTCAAAAGGGATGTTTTATTATGTCTCAGGTGAAGGGATTGCCATGGAATATAGTATTCCGCAAGGCGACTTAATGATTATGAACTCTGAGAAGTTCAAGATGGTCAATGGCGGAAAAGTAACTACAGTCGGATTGACTTCAAATCCGTTAATGCGACAGCTTAATCAAATGCTGACAGCCTGTTTCCTTGGCGATTTGAAGATGTTCGAGAAGGGATCAGATGTTAATTATTATGAATCTGAATCAACCTATACGGTAGTTATAAAGCCAAGCTCCAGTCGTGTAAAGAAATATATGTCGGAGGTTCTTCTTGTCTTTGATAAGCGGGATATGACATTAACCCAGATGAGAATGAAAGAAAAGAATGGAGATGAGGTAACTTATAAGTTTTGGGATAAAAAGATTAATAAACAGATAGCAGTTGGTCGCTTCAAGATATGAGATTCCTGAATACACTCTTCTTACTTCCTGATGTTGCAGAAAGCAACCGGGAATTGGTGGATGATACTAGTGAAATGGTTTCATACAGGCTTACTATTAATACGGATCATGACGTATTTAAGGGGCATTTTCCTGATAAGCCGGTTGTCCCTGGTGTTTGTACTATTAGTCTTGTTAGAGAACTTTTAGAGAAATGGTCAGGCTATACATTATTGCTGAAATCTATCCAGCAATGTAAGTTCACAGGCATGATTATCCCAGATGGCAATTATATAGATTTAAGCATTAAAGTAAAAAATCAGAACTCTCTATATGCTGAAGTAGTTCAATCAGGTCAGATTGTTTTTAAGATGAAAGCCACATGGGTGAAAGTGTAGCCGATATTAAAGCCAGAATGCGTGAACTGTCTTGCGTAGTTGTGATTCCAACTTACAATAACGAAAAGACAATCATATCAGTGATTAAGGATGTCCTTCGGTATACTGAGGATGTAATTGTAGTAAATGATGGCTCGTCTGATAGCACTGCAGCTCTTCTCGCAGAACTAAGAGATGTTGATGTTATTCATTTGAAAGAAAATAAGGGAAAAGGAGTTGCATTACAGAGAGGTTTTCAAAGGGCATTAGCAAGAGGGTTTCGTTATGTCATCAGTATAGATTCAGATGGCCAGCACTATCCTGAGGAGATGATCTCTTTTATTGACTATATTGAGAAAAATCCTGATAGCTTATTAGTTGGAGCTAGAAATCTCAATGCTGAGAATATGCCCGAGAAAAATAGTTTTGCTAATAAGTTCTCGAATTTTTGGCTCTTTGTAGAAACAGGAAAACAGCTTGGTGATACACAGTCTGGCTTCCGACTGTACCCGGTAGAGCGATTGAAGGGAATAAAGTGGTTTACCAGGAGGTACGAATTTGAGCTGGAGGTATTAGTAAGGTCTTTGTGGAATGGGATTAACGTTGTAAACCTTCCAATCAAGGTTTACTATCCACCCAAGGAGGTTAGAATTTCTCACTTTAGGCCATTTCAAGATTTTTTTAGAATAAGTATCGTAAATACAGTTCTGGTGCTTTTAGCTTTCTTTTGGGTATATCCTATTCGTTTTATAAAAAGCCTTACGGTTAAAAATATTAAAGCATTTATCAGAAATAACATCACCAATACGTCTGAAACCAATTTACGACTTTCAGGTGCTATAGGGTGGGGCGTCTTTTGTGGGATTATTCCATTCTGGGGTTATCAGATGATTTTTGCCGCAATTTCCTCACACTTTCTTAAACTTAACAAGATTATTGCAGTAGCTGCATCCAATATTAGTGTTCCTCCTATGATTCCTTTTATTCTGTATGGGAGCTTCTATTTTGGTAGTACAATAACCGGAATGAGTTTTACATTCGATAAATCTATATTGTCTTTAGAGATACTTCCTGATTATCTCTATCTGTATCTTATTGGTAGCTTCACCCTAGCGATGGTCAGTGCCCTTCTTTCGTTACTTATATCATGGTTGTTATTAACTCTCTTCAGGAGAAAAGTCAATAATCAATGAAAACACTTGTAGTACTCATATATGAATTCTTTTCTAGTCGTAGATGGGTTCTTTATACCCTACTTATGTTTAATATAGCCTTAATGCTATATTTCTTGCTAGGCATTAAGCTTAATGAAGATGTGAATAGTTTCTTTCCTGTAGAGAAGGGGGGCTTTACCACAGCTGAGGTGATTCAGAACCTAAAGATGAAAGACAAGATCTTTGTTATGGTTTCGAGTCGCGATACCTCCTCAAACATACCTGATCCGGATGAGATGATTAGGGCGATGATAGATTTTATTAATAACCTTCAAGAAGGGAAGGGGAAGGAGTATATAAAGCATGTTGCATTAAGTATAGACTCAAATGCATTAAGCAGTGCTGTTGATTATATATATAACCGGCTACCTTTCTTTTTGGAGGAGCAAGATTATATTCGGCTTGATTCTTTACTGACAGAGCAGGGACTATCATCACGGATGATCACAAATTATCAGAGTCTTGTCTCCCCGGCCGGTTTTGCTATTCGGGATGTTATAATGAGAGATCCTTTGGGTATAGGTCTAAAGAGGTTATCAGGTTTACAAAATTTAAGTTCAGCCGGAAGGTACAGCATCTACGATGGTTACATTTTCTCTGAGGATATGTCTACGTTGTTGGTAACCATTGAGCCTACTTTTGGCACAGGGAGTACTGGCAAGAATGAGGCTTTGGCTGAGATAATAGAAAATGCTCAATCGAAGTTCATGGCAGAGGAGAAGAATTTACGTCTTGATTATTTTGGTGGGCCAGTTATAGCGGTTGCCAATGCACGACAGCTTAAGAAGGATACTATTTACAGTTTAACCACTGTCATTATAGCAATAGTCATTTTTGTTTCGTTGGCTTTTAGAAATAAATGGGCTGTTTTTTTAATACTTGCTCCTGTTATTTATGGTCTTCTTTTTGGATTGGCACTTATTGCGGTTTTTAAAGGGTCCATCTCGGCAATAGCTATTGGTGCGGGATCAGCAATCATTGGAATAGCCATGAGTTACTCCATTCATGTTTTATCGCATCGAAGTCATGTTAAGTCAATAAGACAACTGTTGGATGAATTGACTTACCCACTTACAATAGGTAGCTTTACTACTATTGGAGCCTTTTTAGGACTCATGTTTACCAACTCGGCGTTACTTCAAGACTTTGGACTTTTTGCAGCGTTGGCTATGATCGGGACGACGTTGTTCTGTCTGTTTTTCCTTCCTCATTTCTTAAGTAAGGAGAAGCCCGCCTCTTCGGGAAAGGTTCTGAATTGGGTGGAGCGTTTCAGTAGGTATCCATATGAGAGCAATAAATGGTTGGTTGTATCCATTATTCTTCTTATTGGAGTTACTCTTTTTTATTATAATGATGTTCGGTTTGATAGTGATATGATGCATCTGAATTATGAACCGAAAGAGCTGAAGCAGGCTGAAGATCGGATGCAGACGTTGTTCCTAGATAAAGATAGAAGTGTCTTTGTTGTGACAGCAGTTAGACAAAGTGATTCACTTGCCGATGGGTATAGGAAGACCAGTAAAGTTTTGTCCCAATTGAAAAGAGAAGGAGAGATAAAGCGATTTGTTACATTAACCGATTACTTGATTAGCGAAAAAGAGCAGCACCAGAGACTGCTTCGCTGGCAATCATTTTGGGGCAAATACCGCCCAGAGGAGATTCAGAAGATGATAACAGCCGCTGCAATTAAACAAGGATTTAAGCCTGAAAGCTTTAGTCAGGCAGAATTAATCTGGACAAAACAATATGCTATTCAACCGGTCTGTATTGACTCCTTAGCAAAGATCCCCCTATTTAAAGAGTGGTTTACAGGAAGTGATTCTGTAATTATGGCCTTATCTCAGATGACTCCAATCAAAGAAAAACGGGGTACCGTCTATAGCAGAATAGCGAAGGAAGGTGGAGCTTTAGTCATAGATCGGCGCTTCTTCGCTGATAGAATGGCTGGCTTGGTAAAAGATGATTTTAATCTGGTCTTATTTATCTCTTCAATCTTAATCTTTGCAGCATTACTCCTGTCGTATGGTAGAATAGAATTAGCGCTACTCGCTTTTTTACCTATGGCTCTGTCATGGGTTATTATATTAGGGTTGATGGCAATCTTTGGAATAGAGTTTAATATTGTCAATATAATATTATCTACGTTTATTTTCGGCATAGGAGACGATTTCAGCATCTTTGTAATGGATGGACTTTTGATTGAATACCGAAGCAAACGTCCCATGTTGGGTTCTCATAAGACTGCCATTTTCTTCTCTGTATTTACGGTTCTTCTTGGTATGGGAGCTTTAATCTTCTCAAAACACCCAGCTTTACAGTCACTATCTGTAATCTCGTTGTTAGGTATATTTTCAGTTATTCTTGTCGGATTTACTATTCAACCGTTACTGTTTAATCTACTTATTGGGAATCCAGTTATTAAGGGGAACTTTCCAAATTCAATGGTTGGCGTGATCAGGTCAATTTATTGTAATGGACTTTTTCTATTAGGGTGTGTTATTCTACAGATAGTTATATTATTCATTGCAATAATTCCAATCTCAAAAGTTAAGAAGAAGCTGTTGTTTCATAAAGCAATACATCACTCTACCCGTCTTTTCCTGATTGCCTCCTTTATGATTGATCAGAGACGAAGGAATGACCTAAAAGAGACTTTTGGTAAGCCTGCAGTTATAATTGCCAACCATCAATCAGTGATTGACATTCTTGTCCTTCTATCGATTGTCCCCAAAGGATTAATGGTTACGAACGGTTGGGTATGGAACTCTCCTTTCTTTGGTCGAATTGTTAGATATGCGGATTTCTATCATACTGCTGATGGATATGAAAGGCTGGCTGATACCTTAGAAGACAGAGTGAAGGAGGGTTATTCTGTTATAGTTTTTCCCGAAGGAACGCGTTCTACAGATCTTAGTGTTGGTCGTTTTCATAAAGGGGCCTTTTATCTGGCCGAAAGATTAAAGCTCGATATTGTGCCCATTGTTATTTATGGCAATGGTATGGTTTCATCAAAGCGGCAGCCACTCTATATTAAATTAGGAACCATCGTCAGTGATGTGCTCGCACGCGTCAGCCCGGAAGATACAGGCTTTGGGATTGGTTATAAAGATCGTTCAAAAAGATTTAATCAATTCTTTAGGGATCAGTTATCAAGACTAAATCTGGAGTTCAATACCCCCGATAATAAGTGGTTTAGATATGCATTATTGAGAAACTATATTTACAAAGGACCTGTTCTTGAGTGGTATATGAGAATCAAAATTAGAATGGAAGATAATTATAAGTATTATGATTCTATTATTCCTAAAGATGCCATTGTAACCGACTTAGGTTGTGGCTATGGTCCTCTCTCAATAATGCTCAAATTAACTTCTCAAAGTAGAGATGTTCTGGGTATTGATTATGATGATGAAAAGATTGATATTGCTTCAAATGCTTGGGTTAAATCTCCAAGTCTGGCTTTTGAATGCGCTGATATTACAGAGATCCCATTAAGGCCTAGCAATGTCTTTGTCATTAATGATGTGCTGCACTATCTGCCTAAGGATAAGCAGATGAAGCTGCTGGTCGATTGCTCAAGATCTCTTTTACCGGGTGGCTTTATTATTATTCGCGATGGCGATGAAAATGGGCGCAAACATTCGATTACACGACTAACGGAGTTTCTCTCAATAAGTGTATTTAGGTTTAATAAATCGCAGAGTAATCTCTCTTTCTTTGGGAGTAAGCAAATTGAAGAATTTGCATTAAAGAATGGTTTGGTATGTGAGTCTTGGGGTAATGATTCCTGGACTAGTAATACGAATCATTTGCTGAGGAAAGTAGATTATTAAAACTCAATATCAGTCCTCTGTATTAATACCTGCATAGTAGATCTACGTCATTCAATCTGATATATAGTTATACTAATTTGTTTTTTGTTTATCTCTGGAACCCAATTCATAATAAATGAAATTTGATATTATCGTCATAGGAAGCGGCCTAGGAGGTCTGGAGTGTGGGGCAATGCTCTCTAAAGAAGGGTTTAATGTCTGTGTTCTTGAGAAACACTCTGTTATTGGCGGGTGCTTGCAGTCATTTCATAGGCGAGGGCAAATATTAGACACCGGAATCCATTATGTAGGTTCATTAGATGAGGGCGGGATTCTTAGGCAGTACTTTAAATATTTTGGAATTTGGGATAAGCTCAAGATGAAGCGTCTGGATGAAAACGGTTTTGATGTTATCTATTCTGGTGGCAAGGAGTATAAGTATCCTATGGGCTATTCTTCGTTCAAGGAACAGATGGCCGAGTATTTTCCTGACTCAAAAACTGAAATAAGCAATTATATTGATAAGGTTCAGGAGGTAAATCGTTTAATAGGTGTAGAACAGCTTAAGATGGGGAAGATTAGTCAGGGAGGTCTGGATTATTTCTCTGTTTCTGCTGATCAAACTATCAATAGCTTAGTTAGTAATAAGGAGTTAAGAAACGTTCTGGCTGGTAACATCTCTTTATTTGCCGGTGACAGAAGCGTCTCGACTTTTTACCATCATGCCATGATTCATGGGTCAAATATTGAAGGAGCTTATCGATTTATAGATGGGAGCCAACAATTGGCGGATGCTCTCGTAGATGTGATCAGGCAGAATGGAGGTAAGGTAATCAGCTCTTCTGAGGTAACCAAGATAGCTGTTGATGAAGGACGGATTACACATGTGGAGGTTAATAATGGAGAAGAAGAGTATTTTGCTGATACCTTTATTTCAAATCTACATCCATTAAGTACCTATAAACTCATTGAGAAGAATAAGCTTACTAAGAAAGCTTATATCACCCGATTGAGTGCTTTAAAAAATAGTTATGGTCTCTTTACAGCGTATCTGTTAATGAAGCCTGATTCTTTTCCTTATTTCAATTACAATCTTTATCTGCATGATATCGAGGATGCTTGGTATACTACTGCCTATCCTAATGATACCAAAGTGAGATTTATTTTAATGAGCTCTCTGGCTGCAAGTCGTAATCCGAAATATTCTGATGTGATCACATTGCTTTCTCCAATGTATTTCAATGAAGTATCTCAGTGGGCGGGTAGTGTTTGTATGAAGCGGGGAGAAGAATATGAACTATTTAAGGCTAAAAAGGTGGCTGAAATGATCGAAATGACTGAACGTTTTAGCCCAGGGCTCAGTAGTAATATTCAATTTACCTATTCTGCATCACCATTAACATATCTGGACTATACAGGAGCACCTGAGGGCTCAGCGTATGGATTAATAAAAGATTACAAGAATCCATTATTAACCCTGTTCCCTCCAAGGACTAAATATGAGAACTTATTACTGACAGGCCAAAATCTAAATGTTCATGGGGCTGTAGGTGTAACTTTAACTGCTACTTTAACTTGTGCCGAAATATTAGGTGAAGAATATTTGGCAAAAAAAATCGGGAATTTATGAAAATGATGTTTAGGATTCTTAAATGGATTGGGGGTCTGTTTTTATTGGTATTGATTGTAATCTTACTGACCAGCGTTTATCTTTTTAAAACTGCTGATATGAAAATGCCTTCAGAGAAGGTAGATTTTAATGACTATCCTGTGTCTGATTCAGGTCAATTCAGGGTTTGTAAGGGGGGGTATATTCATAAAAATGATTGGGGTCAGTTTGAGGTTTATATAAAAGGTGACCCAATTCATAGAGGGGTAAGCTATGGTAGACTTACCAAGAATCTTTTGCAGTATCAGGAAGATGTCTTTGTTAAGCAGATTAAGAATTTCATTCCTTCTGAGAGATATTTTAAGTTTATGTATTATCTGACGGTAATAATGAATCGTAAACTTGGTGAAAATGTCCCGCTTGAATATAGAAAAGAGATTTACGGGATATCACTTTCATGCTCAAATGACTATAATGTTTTTGGGTTACCTTATGAGCGGCAATTGAATTATCATGCTGCTCACGATATTGGCCATGCTATGCAAGAGTATATGCTTGTTGGCTGTACCTCTTTTGCGGCAACTTCGCAAAAAACCAAAGAGGGAGGACTGTTAATTGGTCGAAATTTTGACTTCTATGTTGGCGATGAATTCTCGAGAAATAAAGTTCTACTTTTTGTTGAGCCAGATTCGGGCTTCCGATATTTCTCTTACACCTGGCCCGGTATGATGGGCGTCGTTTCTGGAATGAATGAAAAAGGAATCACAGTAACTATAAATGCTTCTAAAGGATCTATGCCGGGGTTTGCCAAAACTCCTGTGTCAATACTGGCAAGAGAGATACTTCAATATTCTTCATCTATTGCAGATGCTATCCGTATAGCTAATAATTATGAATTATTTGTTTCTGAGTCAATCCTGGTTGGTTCTGGCAAGGAAGATCGAGCTGTAATTATTGAGAAAAGTCCTGAAAAATCGGGCCTATATGAATCAAAATCTGGATTTCTTGTTTGTGCAAATCATTATCAATCGGATGTCTTTAGGTTTGATTCCGAAAATATTGAAAATATTCAGCAGAGCGATAGTCCTATCAGATTTAATCGTTTAAATGAACTTTTACACGATTCATTGAATAGGGGGTTAACAGTAGAGAAATGTATCTCTATTTTACGTGACAGGAAAGGCATAAATGGTGTGGATATTGGGATTGGAAACGAGGCATCCATAAATCAATCCATAGCACATCATAGTGTTGTATTTGATCCACTTAATTTAAAGGTCTGGATCTCAACCTCACCTTGGCAGTCTGGCCAATTTATCTGTTACGACCTTAACGAGGTTTTTGGTTTGTCAGGCTATGAAAAGAGTATAAAAAAAGCGGGCATTAGCTCAGTTGATTCGACTTTCGTTAAATCTGAGTATCATAGGTTGGTCGAATATCGTAAGTTACTTCGATTCATTCATGAGGCTACTAAGAAGGGGCAGATTTTAGCTAGTAATGAGCAGTACCGGTTGTTGGCTCTTAATCCTAAGAATTATAACTCTTGGTTAGCAGTTGGTGATTATTACAGAAGTCAAGGTAAGAATGCTGAGGCTAGGTACTATTATTCAGGTGCACTAACCAGGTGCAAGAGTTACAAAAGGATTGAGGATGTGATAAGCCACAATTTGATCGAGTTAAATGAGTAGTTTCTCTTAACTGATGTAGTTACTGGAATTGTCTAAATAGGATAAAGAACATAACCTGGTAATGGCAATTATTATTTAAGCAAATTGTGTAAGAATTCCACGAATATGAAGAACATAGAAAATCTAGAATATATACCTCTTGAAGACGTAAGAGTCTATCAAGAGTTAAAACTTAGAGAGTTATTGAATTATGTGGCTACGAGGTCTCCGTTTTATAAGAGAATGTTTCAAACTACCGGGATTAATCCACTGGAAATTACTTGCCTTGAAAGCCTGCAAAAGCTACCTGTTACCACAAAGGAGGATCTTCAGCATTTTAACAATGATTTTCTATGTGTTGGACATGAGTTAATAATTGACTATGTTACCACTTCAGGAACACTTGGTGATCCGGTCACGTTTGCTTTGACCGAGGCTGACTTAAAGAGATTGGCTCGCAACGAGGCACTTTCGTTTATGACAGCTGGATGCAATTCCCACGATATTATTCAGTTGATGACCACCATAGATCGTCGTTTTATGGCAGGATTGGCTTATTTCTTAGGTTCTCGTGAATTGGGGTCAGCTATCGTAAGGGTAGGAAATGGCATACCTGAGTTGCAATGGGATACAATCCATCGAGTCTTTCCCACCACCTGTATTGTCGTACCCTCTTTCTTACTTAAACTGATTGATTATGCCCGTGAGAATGACATAGATTATCATAATTGTTCCTTGCGTCGTGCTATCTGTATTGGTGAGCCACTCAGAAATCCCGATTATTCACTCAATACATTAGGTCAAAAGATTGCTGATCTGTGGCCTGAGCTATCCCTACATTCAACCTATGCCTCAACTGAGATGCAAACCTCTTTCACAGAATGTTCATATTTTGCAGGAGGTCATCATCAGCCCGAACTAATCATTGTTGAGTTTCTTGATGAGTATAATCAACCGGTGAGGGAGGGTGAAGCTGGTGAGGTAACAATAACCACGCTAGGGGTGGAGGGTATGCCTTTATTGCGTTTTAAAACGGGGGATATTTGTTACTTCACTACTCAAAAGTGTGCTTGCGGGAGAACAACTACCAGATTGAGCCCCGTGATAGGACGGAAAGGCCAAATGATTAAGTTTAAAGGAACAACGCTTTATCCAGGAGCTCTATATGATGTACTTGATAATATTAGCGGTTTGACAAACTATATCGTTGAAGTTTATACCAATTCAATTGGTACTGATGAGATCCATGTCCGTGTTGGAAGTGAAAATCATACAGATGAATTTAAAAAGCATATTAAGGATGCTTTCAGGAGTAAGATAAGGGTAGCTCCTGAGGTATCGTTCGAAGATCCATCTCAGATATCGTTAATTCAAAATCCTGTGACAAGTCGGAAGTTGGTGAAGTTTATTGACCATCGGTTAAGGGGGGGAGATTATCTGCATTGATTTTAAAGAAATCTGATCTTTAAATAGTCATTATCTGTACAGATGTTTATCTTTGGAATGTGTTATTAACTTGTCATTCTAGTCTATGGTACAGATTGTCTATAAAGGGGCAAATGAGGAAAAGAAGAATTTAATTTTAGATGCCGCTAAGAAACGATTCGCCCTGATGGGGTATTCTAAAACTTCAATGATTGAGATAGCTAAGGAAATAGGAATCTCCAAAGCTACTCTTTACTATTATTATCCTGACAAAGTAGCTCTTTTTACCGAAGTTCTGAGGCAAGAGATGGATCAGTTCATCGTTCTAATGGATGAGGTACGTAGTAACACTAATTCGCTAGAGGGAGGTTTGCGAGCTTATATTGATTTAAGAGCCAATGTTTTCATGAGAATGGTTAACGTGGGTAGAGCCTCAATGGCTGAGATTCCTGGTTTAAGCCAGACCTTGCCACCTTATCTAAAGAGTTTCTCTGAGAGAGAGTTCTCAATAGTTAAAGACATTATGCTCTATGGCGTCAAAGAGGGTTATTTTACCGAAGCAGTAGTTGATGATTTGGTTAATCTCTATCTCGATTCATTAAAAGGGCTTCCGATAATTGCTATGAGAGAGAAATATAAAAATAGCGAACTACCAAAGTTTATAAGCGAGCTAAAGGATCAGTTTGCGCTGTTTAACAAATTAATAGTGAGTTCAAAGCTGAAGTGAATTGGCCACTCTTTTGGGTGTCCCAGAGTAAAATTAACCCATTTTGCAGCTATCCGGACAAATAAAAAGATAGTTCAAACCATTGCGTTTCATTGAGTACAGATTTGTGTACTACAGATTTTATTTTTAACCACGAAAAACACTAAAAACACGAATTTCTTCATCTAGCAGTTTTCGTGCCTTTCGTGCCTTTCGTGGTTTAAATGATCTACAGGTAGCCAGCAGCTAATAGCTAGTAGCCAATCTTTGAATTTTGAATCGCAGATTACATTTAACCACGAAAAACAC
>JAJTBW010000038.1 GCA_021286705.1 Sphingobacteriia bacterium | reverse complement strand
TATTTTGAAAAAGGCTTCCTTTAAAAAAAACTGTTTTGTGGTTTCTAACATACTGAATATCATAAAGTATTTTTAGAACAACCCTGTTTTTGTAATTTTGCCGGACAACAATGAAATAAAATATTACTTTTAGGCGACAAAAACTACCCACATCAACACACTCAACCAATAAAGAATCCTAACTATGGACGCACAGAAAGTAGACATGTTTATGATGGCCAATGGAAAGTATTTTGAATCTCATTTCTTAATGCAAATTCGAGAGTCTTTGCTTAAGCTTGATGACAGTAAATGGCCTATGATTCAGATTTTAGATTTTAAAGATCCCACTACCATGTTAATCGTTTCGCTATTAGGAGGCTCTCTAGGAATTGATCGCTTCTTAGTTGGAGACGTTGGTCTCGGAGTTGTCAAGTTAATTACCTGTGGCGGCTTAGGGATCTGGACGATCGTGGACTGGTTTCTAATCTCTGGAATTGCTCGTGAAAAGAATGCAGAAAAACTATTCATGCAATTACGTTAAACCTAATTAAACGGAGCTCTGGTTTAAGGTTTGATTAAACGCCATAAACTTTACAGAATTGTGCTGCTATTAGCTATCGGATCCATATCATGGATTGGATTAATGCTATGGCAGCACAACTTGTCTAAAGAGATCACCCTTTGCCCTATCAAACTAACGACAGGATACCCCTGCCCTGCTTGTGGAACATCCCGTTCTGTTTTTGAAATCATCAATGGACATTTTTATGATGCCCTATACTATAATCCATTAGGGTATCTTGCAATTGTCCTCTCAATCGTAATCCTCCCTTGGGTCATCTATGATGTATGGTATAAAAAGAGCTCGTTCTATAATTTCTACATTAGAATAGAAGCTCATCTCAAGAAAAAAGTCATTTATATTCCTTTAATCCTGTTAATCCTAACCAATTGGATATGGAATCTTTTAAAACAGATGTAGAGGGAAAAATCTCCTTCGTTTATCAACCAATGGAACATGAGGCGGAGAAAGCTTCCAACAGCTATTTAATGTCTCTATTTGCTGTAATGGTGGGGTTACCTATCCCAATCATTAACCTTATTGCGACATTTATATTCTGGATCAACAACAAGAAGGGAACCTACTTTGTACGCTGGCATTGTATGCATGCCCTATTATCGCAATTCTCATTACTATCTGTTAACTCTATAAGCTTTTATTGGTCTATATCGGTGATATTTTACTCAACACCAATGTCCAACGCATGGATAGCATGGATCATGACGGCTATTATTTTCAACCTTGCAGAGATCGCTATTACAATCCAGGCTGCTATTAAAACCCGTAAAGGACAACACGTTTACTGGACATTTTTTGGCCCACTTACTGACATTATTGTTAAACCCTAAGGATCTTGCCTTCCTTAAGCAATTAACTATAACGATAAAACAAGCTGACCCACTCCAATTTAAAACTGAAAAAAATGAAGAAGCTACTTCCACAACTAGTATTAATCATTAGCTCCTTTCTGGTAATATGGTTTTTACTTTCAAAGATAGATTGGATAAGGATCTTCAAAATAGAAGAGAGAAGTGATCGTATGGAGGAAAAATTAGGAGAACTATTATGGAGTACTATTGAGTCTCAAGAAGTAGTTATTGAAGATTCATCCGCACAAAGCACACTCAACACGATTAAAGAAAGGATTTGCAATTCAAACCACATTAAGCCTGAATTAATAAAGATTCACTTAGTTCAAACTGACGAAGTCAATGCTTTTGCAATGCCTGGTAATCACATAATAATAAACTCGGGACTAATTTCAGAGACAGACTCCGCTTCTGAGCTTGCCGGCGTGATAGCCCATGAAATTGCTCATATTCAGAAAGACCATGTCTTTCAGAAGCTGATTCGTGAAGTCGGTCTTACAATTTTACTTTCAGCAGCAGGAGGGAAACAGGGGGGGCAAGTGGCTCTACAAATCCTGAAACACCTTTCATCATCAGCCTACGATAGAAACATGGAGCGGGAGGCTGATGAATTGGCTGTGACTTTTCTAGCCAATGCTAATATTGATCCCGAAGCTCTTGCCTCTTTCTTCGAAAAGCTAAATCAAATAAAAGGGACTATTAACATCCCATATTGGATTTCAAGTCACCCGGATCTGGAAGATAGAATCAACGATGTTAAAAGAGATGCAAAATCAAAGAAGGTCGAAATAAAGCCTCTCCTTTCAGAGGAACAATGGAATTACCTGAAAGAACTTAGCAATAGCGCATATAATGAAGAATAGCGATTCTCGGGAAAAGACTAATAGATAAGCAATAACGAAATCCAACCATAAAAAAGGGGCGCTCTAAGCATAGAGCACCCCTTTTCTTCATTAAGAACCAGAAGTTTAATAGACAGATTCAAACTGTTCTAAGAACCTTAAATCATTCTCAAAATAGAGTCTTAAATCATTGATACGGTACTTTACCATGGTCATACGCTCAATGCCAATACCGAAAGCATATCCGGTATAAACATCAGGATCAATATTACAATTGCGTAAAACATTAGGATCAACCATTCCACAACCGAGAACCTCGACCCAACCTGTATGCTTGCAGATATTACACCCCTCTCCACCACAGATCAGACAGCTAATATCCATTTCAGCAGAAGGCTCAGTAAATGGGAAGTAAGAAGGGCGAAGGCGAATCTGAGTCTCAGCACCAAACATCTCACGTGCAAAGATCAACAGAGCCTGCTTTAAATCAGCAAATGAAACCCCCTTATCAATATAAAGACCCTCAACCTGATGGAACATGCAGTGAGCTCTGGCAGAGATTGCCTCATTACGATAAACCCTCCCGGGGAAGATTTGACGAATTGGGGGCTGGCCAGACTCCATAACACGAACCTGTACACTAGAGGTATGCGTTCTCAAAGCTAGATCACCTCTAACCGGATGATGCTCTACGAAGAAGGTATCCTGCATGTCTCTGGCTGGATGCTCAGGAGGGAAATTAAGAGCAGTAAAGTTATGCCAGTCATCCTCAATCTCGGGGCCTTCAGCAACAGAGAAACCCATCTTTAAAAAGATATCGACTATCTGATTTCTAACAATACTAATAGGATGACGAGTACCCAGACGATTAAAATTGACAGGCATAGTCAAGTCAATAGACTGTTCATCTGAACCCGCTGCTGACTCAAGCATCTCCTTCAACTCATTCAACTTGTCCTGAACAGAGGTTTTAAGACTATTCAGAAGTTGCCCCATCTCCTTTCTTTCCTCAGGAGCAACCTTCTTAAAGTCTTCGAACAAATCATTTAACAACCCCTTCTTACCTAAGTATTTTACTCGAAAACTTTCGAGATGTTCAGCACTCTTAACCTCAAGATCTTTTATCTCGTTAAGGTATTCACTGATTTTAGTCTTCATCTGTTTTTAATCTGTTTTAAAGGGCACCTGAAATATTCCTCATTGAACTCTAAACCTGCCCCGAAACTTCTTTATAAAAAGCAGCCATTTCAAGTCAAGCTGCTTATTAACTTCTTATTTTATAATTTCAATGGTCATAGAGATCGGCTCAATAGGCTTATCGCCGGGAGCAGTCTTTACTGCTGCAATTTTATCGATCACATCAAGACCTTCTGTAATCTCACCAAAGACAGTATAAGTACCATCCAGATGCGGAGTGCCACCAACAGTTGTGTAAGCCTTTTTCTGCTCTTCAGTGAACTTAACACCCATTTTCTGCTCATACATCTGAACCATAGCATCACTTAGCACCTGACCCTGAACAATGTAGAACTGACTTCCACTTGATTTACGCTGTGGGTTAACCTGATCACCCATACGAGCTGCTGCAAGAACACCTTTACGATGGAAATGGTTAGCCTTAAACTCTGCGTCAACTGTATATCCCGGATCAGTACGACCATCCTTATTACCACCACCCTGGATCATAAAGTTATTAATGATGCGATGAAAAGGAGAGTCATTATACCAACCCTCTTTAACAAGCTTAATAAAATTATCGCGATGCAGAGGTGTATCGTTATAAAGAACACCTTTCATGTCACCCTTTGGGGTATGAATAACGAATTTTGTCATCTTTTCAACTTTTTGAGCATTAGAAACCAAAGCAAGAGCAAGAAAAAGCCCTAAAAATATCTGTCTCATGATCCCGTGGTTTATTAAAAATTTGAATTTCGATATGACCTTTACGAAACAATACAAGCTTCGCAGACCTTGTGCAAAGGTAATAAAAACAAAGTAACCCACTATTTAACACGATTTACCCCTCTGACACATCTTAAAAGACAACTAAACCCAATACTTACCATGCACGTAACTTCAATTGAAACCTATTTACCTATTAAGCAAGAAGAAACAAACCTGAATTCATTATCTTTACCCCAATGATCTTGCAATATGTCATCGCGGAAAATAGGATTAACTGAAAAACTCGTAATCTATTTCTTAGTAATAGCCATTCCAGCTATCACCATCATCAGCCTTTTCGCCTGGAACAGAGCTAAGGAGGCTCTTCTACAACGAACAAAAGATCAATTGATCTCGGTAAGAGTAGAAAAGGAACTAGCCCTTCAACGTTTTTTTGATGACCAGATGCTACTGGCCTCTCGATTAGCAGCAAGTAATAACCTAAACAGACTTATTGAAAGATCAATTAAGATCAACCTTACCAATGCTAATCCATCTCAAACTGGAGCCATTTACGATAGCCTCCTTAATGAGATTTACCGCGTTAACCTAGGTTCTCTTACGGCCTTTCAGTGGATTTGGATCGGTAAACCAGGACAGAAATCTCTGTTTTTTAACCTCCAGGGCTCACAATCTCTTCATCCGGAATATACCATCCATGAATTAGAAATACCCGAACTCAAAGACTCATTCAAACAAGGTATCATTGAGACCCCAAATAACCCAAATTTCCCCGCTACCCCTCTTACAGTCTTATACCCTCTATTGACCAATAATACCCTCCTTATTGCAGGTATTGACACTATCCAGCTAAACCAATTAATGCTTAATAGAAACCCTTATAATGGCCTGGGCAAAACAGGAGAAAGCTATCTTATAAACCAAAAACACGAGATGATAACCTCCTCTCGCTTCAATTCACATAAAGGAAAAAAAATTGAGGTAAATACAATTGGTGTTACTAGAGCCTTAAAAAACGACACTGCTACCGGCATATATCTCGATTATCGGGGTCTTGAGGTCATTGGCTCTTTCGCCCCTGTAGTTTATAGTGGCTTTAAAGGTGTTATAACTGCTGAGATAGATAGTGCCGAAGCCTTTGCCTCGCTAAGCAAATTCTTAAGAGACCTATTATTCATAGGTATCTTCTCGTTTTCAGCCCTATTTATAGCAGCAATCACCATCGCTTTACGCATGACTCGTCCGCTTCGATTACTAAAAGAGGCATCAGCCAGAATGGCATTAGGAGAGCTACACCAAAAAGTCGAAATAATATCTACCGATGAAATAGCCGAACTTACAGAGACCTTCAATACCATGTCAACTGCTATCTTTGAGAAGAGTCAGTTAATAGAACAGGAACGTCAGGAAAGAGTCAGAAACCTGATTGACGGACAGGAAAAAGAGAGACAACGTTTAGCGCGAGAAATACATGATAGCCTGGGTCAAACCCTCTTGGCCGCAAACCTTATGCTTAGCAGAGCAAAAGAGAGTAATGATACAGAGAAGAAAGAACTAATTAGTTCAGCCTCTGAATTAATTAGAGGCTCTATCGCAGAAAGTAGGGCGATTATTAACAACTTAAGGCCGCCCGTAATCTCTGAACTTGGAATAGAAGAGGCCATCAAAGCTCTATGCAGAGAGATGAACCTTTCAACCGGCTTAGAAATAACACTTAAAATTGAAGAATTGCCTGTCAATCTTCCAGAACATGTCAAGATATACCTCTTTCGAATTCTACAAGAGGCACTGAATAACATCCAGAAACATGCCCAGGCAACTCAAGTCTCGATTCAATTTAGCAGGACAGCATCAACAGTTCGACTCTTTATTAAAGATAACGGCAAAGGTATCCACAAGTTAACTCATCTTAAAGCAGGCAATGGCATCTCAAACATGAGAGACAGAACCCAGCTACTTGATGGCACTTTTAGAATTGACAATTGCGGTACATCAGGATCAGGAACCTGTATTACAATAGATATCCCTTACATCTCGAAAGATGAATAACGACACGAAAATAAAAATCATCCTACTCGACGACCATCTCATCTTCAGAGACGGATTAAAATCTCTTTTAGCACAAGATGATCAATTCGCAATTATTGGAGAGGCATCAGACGCCGAACAACTATTCAAACTTCTCGAGCGAGTCATCCCTGACATTCTTATCGCAGACATCTCTTTACCTGATGAATCAGGCATTGAAGTAACCCGTAGAATCCAGTCGCATTATCAGTGTATTTCAGTGCTTATTTTATCCATGCACAGCTCTCAGGAGTATGTATTGAGTGCCCTTGATGCAGGTGCTAAAGGCTATCTACCGAAAGACTGTTCGGCCTCAGAGCTTAAAGAAGCCATACAAACCCTATCAAAAGGAGAGGCCTACTTCAGCCCAACCGTATCCGGAACCATCCTTAAACACCTATCCAGAACCAACCTGAAAGGAGCTGAAAATATTAAACTAACCTCCAGAGAAACCGAGATCCTTCGCCTGGCCGCAAATGGAAAGTCAAATAAAGAGATCGCCTCCGACCTGTTTATTAGTCCGAGAACTGTCGACTGTCACAAAAATCATATCATGCAGAAGCTCTCTTTAAAAAACACGGCAGAACTAATCCTTTACGCAGTTAGACACGGACTGGTAAATCCTTAAGAGGTTACTTAAACCGCAAACGATTCCGATAAGAGAGCAGACATAGTGATACAATCTAGGTAATTTACCTAGGCAAAATAGGCTATTTAACCGATTTACCGGCATTTCTGAGGCCTATAACTTTGCCACTTCACATCATCACACCTAAAATAACCATTCACTATGACTTTAAAATCAATCGTAATGACAACAGTTGCCCTGTGTTTAATAGGTGCAGCTCATGCTCAAATTAAATTTAATGCCGCAGCGGATGTAATGAACCGTTATGTATGGCGCGGTACTGACTTTGGATCATCTCCATCAATTCAACCAACACTCTCATTGACTGCTGGAAATTTTGAGATTGGCTACTGGGGAGCTTTATCAACTATGGGTAACTACAATGAGGTTGACCTTTATGCAAAATACAATTACAAAGGATTCAGCATTATGGCCACTGACTATTTCTTCCCTGTTAGTGGTACACCCGCAGTAAAAAGCCAGAGATATTTCAACTGGTCAGATGAGACGACAGGCCATGCCATTGAGGGAGCACTTGGATACAAGAACCTTGATGTTATGCCTTTTTCATTTTTAGCCGGAGTATTTGTATACGGAGCCGATAAAGATGCTGTAGGAGATAATCGTTACTCTACCTATCTGGAGGCTACCTACACACATACCTTTGGAGAAAACACCATTGATCTATTTGCAGGTGCAACACTAGATGAAGGTATGTATGGCACCTCAGCAGGAGTCATCAATGCCGGTGTTACTGTATATAGAAACATCAAGCTGACAGACAACTTTACTTTACCTGTAAAGGCAAGTGTCATAACCAATCCTCAGAGTTCGAATATCTATTTCCTATTTGGATTTACATTATAGTTTATACAACCTAAAAACCACAAACTAACTTACACATGTTATTACAAGTCACAACTTTAGACACCGGCTCAACAGGTTTTATGCTACTTGCCTGTAGTCTGGTAATGCTTATGACACCCGGATTGGCTTTTTTCTATGGTGGATTAGCTACGAAGCGTAACATCTTAGGTATCATGATTCAGAGTTTTGCCTCTTTAGCATGGACCACTGTTTTATGGATTGCCTTCGGTTACTCACTCTGCTTCAGCGGTGGAGAAGGTGGAATCTTTGGCAACTTTGATAAATTTTTCTTAAATGGTGTTGCCATTGACAGCATGTACTCAAATGGTAAGATTCCTGAAGTGGTATTCATTGCTTACCAGATGATGTTTGCCATTATCACTCCTGCCCTTATCACAGGTGCTTTTGCAAACCGCGTTACTTTCAAATCATACATGATCTTCTTAACCGTTTGGCAGATCTTTGTTTATTATCCATTTGTTCACATGATTTGGGGTGGTGGTTTACTCGCACAGTGGGGCGTTTTAGACTTTGCCGGTGGTATAGTTGTACACGCAACAGCTGGTTTCGCAGCTTTAGCTTCTGTATTCTATGTTGGTGCACGTGTTGAAAAGAACTCAACTCCTAATAGCATTCCTCTGGTAGCTATTGGTAGCGGCCTACTTTGGTTTGGCTGGTATGGTTTCAATGCAGGAAGTGAAGTTTCTGTTGACTTCATCACTTCAACTGCTTTCTTAAACACTGATATCGCTGCCTCTTTTGCTACCATGTCTTGGGTTGTCATAGAATGGAGCAGAGAACGTAAACCAAAATTCGTAGGACTATTAACTGGTTCTATTGCAGGTTTGGCAACAATAACTCCTTGCGCTGGTTTTGTTCCACTGTGGGCTTCACCAATAATCGGTATCATAGCCGGTATTGTATGTTATGGTGCCGTAATGTTTAAAAACAAGATGAAATGGGATGATGCTCTTGACGTTTGGGGTGTACACGGTGTAGGTGGCGTTATTGGAACCATTCTACTTGGTGTATTTGGCTCAGCAGCTATTAATCCTGCAGGTGCCGATGGTATTCTGTTTGGTAATGCTTCTTTCTTCATGAAGGAGTTAGTAGCAGTTGTTGCTGCATCAGCTTATGCATTCGTCTTCACTTATCTGATGCTTGCTTTAATTAACCTGATTACTCCGGTTCGCGTATCAGAAGAAGAAGAACGCTTAGGTCTTGATGTATCTATTCACGGAGAACAGGCATACGACGAAGGTGCTCTTTAATCATCCAAAATTTATAACTTCTGGTTTTTAACCGTGGCATTTTTTATCTCCTTTAACGGTTATTAACCCCATTTTGCCGGACTAACGTGGTGTGAATAAGCCGGCTTGTAAGAGGAATCTCCGGGAGGATGATTCCTCTTTTTCTTTGCAACTGTACCCTAACAATAATTATTGACTAAATTTGGAACGATTTAATATGAGCTATTCCTTTCGCTATAGCTAAATTAACTTTTACGGCGTTGAGTAGAAAACCTATTGTCTGAGCCTACTCTTATTTAAAAAACAAAATTTTTCTAATCTTTAACTCTACCTTTAATGAATAGATTTTTAAGAGCATTTGTCATTACTGTTCTTGTAATTCACAGTTATTACTCAATGGGGATTAATGCAAGCCCCGAACCCATAAAATTTCGACAACCTAATAACTCTGAGTTAACCATCCGTCTCTTTGGTGATGAATTTATCCACTGGGCTACAACACTCGATGGATATACTATCCTAAACAACAAAGATGGATACTACGTATATGCCGTGTTAGATCAAAACGGAGACTTAACCTTCTCTGATGTTATCGCCAACGATCAGCTCAAACGATCTTCTAAAGAGTTGAATTTCCTAAAAGGAGTAGAGAAAAACCTCTCTTTTAGTAAAAAACAGATCAAAGGCTTCAAAGACACTATCCTAAAAAAGGATCAAAATCTTAAGAGTACCACAATTGGTGGATTTCCTACCTCAGGAACCAATAATATGCTGATGATCCTGGCAAACTTCAATAATACCACCACCACCTTTACCCAAACAGATTTTGACAACTACATGAATATGTCGGGGTATAACAACGGTAAAGGGAGTTTTAAGGACTTCTACCTGGAGGTTTCTTATGGTGAGTTAATTGTTAACTCAACAGTCACTATTTGGGTTACCGTTCCACATTCAAAAGAGTACTATGGGCCTAATTCCAAATGGTCAGAGTTTGTCTATGATGCTGTAGTTGCAGCCAATGATCAGGCTGGTGTTGATTACTCACAATTCGACAACAACGGTGACGGTGTGGTTGATGGTATCGCAGTTATACATCAAGGAGGAGGCCAAGAGGCCACAGGTAACACCAATGATATCTGGTCGCATAGCTGGAACCTATCCTATGCCGGATACTCAACAGCCCAAAGAACCTTTGATGGAGTTGTTGTTGATGCTTATACTACGCAACCAGAGCTTTTTGGGTCAGGCTCAACCATGAGTACCATAGGTGTCATGTGCCATGAGTTCTGTCATAACCTCGGAGCACCCGATTTCTATGATACTGACTACTCTACAGGTGGCCAATATGCAGGCACTGGTGACTGGGATTTAATGTCAGGAGGATCATGGAATGGAACCAATGGCGATCGCCCTTCTCATCCTAACCCATGGATTAAAAAGTTCTTCTCATGGATAACCCCTCAAACTCTTGAATCACAACAACAGGTGACTCTTCGCCCATCATACCTCAATAAGGATGCAGCCATTTACCAAACATCGGTCCCAGGAGAGTATTTCTTACTTGAAAATCGTCAGAAAATAAACTTCGATACCGATATTCCCGGTCATGGTCTATTAATCTATCATGTAGATGAGAACTATATATACGACCATCTTAACAGCAACGATATAAACAATGGAGAACACCAGGGGCTATACCAAAAGGCTGCCAATTCAACAAATGGTAGCGGTCAAAGTACTCAGGCATTCTCTAAAATTAATACCTCCGGCTGCCCTTTCCCTGGTACAAGTTCTAATCCGACTTTTAATGACAATACTTTCCCTCACTCAAGAGCATGGAATGGAGCGCCCACAAACAAACCTCTTAATAATATTGAAGAGAACCCGGCAACCAAAGAGATAACATTCTGCTTCATCAATTGCTACACACCAGATGATCCATCAGGTTTTTCAGCAAATGCAGTTTCATTATCTCAAATTGAGCTTTCATGGCAACTCAACGCCTCAAATAATCCCGTATTGATGGTTTTTGATACAATCCCAGAAATAGGAACACCTTTAGACAAAACCATATATAACTCCGGTGATATTTTACCGAACGGAGGAAAAGTCTTATACGTTGGCTATAACACACCCTTCCAACACACCTCTCTGCTTCCCGGCACATCTTACTATTATAAGATCTTCTCCATCAGAGCAGATACAACCTACTCTAACGGAGTAACAGCCAGCGCAGCCACCTTTTGCACCACCATCTCTTCATTCCCGTATATTCAGGATTTCGAAAACAATGGTCTACTTCCAAACTGCTGGACACAGGAAAATGTTGATGGAACACTCAATTGGATCGTTAGAAACGGAAGCCCATCCGGACTTCCAGCTAAAGCTCACGGAGGTAAATATAACGCCCTCTTCTACGAAGGAGAGTCATCTTTTTCTAATGCTTGTATGCTTATCTCTCCTGAATTCAACCTTACATCATTAAATAAACCCATTTTACGGTTCTGGTACTCATCAGGCAAACAGGGACAAGCACAAGATGAGCTAAAAGTATATTACAAAACCTCAGCAGCATCAGATTGGGTTCTGCTTGAGACATATAACTCTAACACAGTACAGTGGAAAGAAAAAACGTTAGAACTTCCCGAAGCATCAAGCACATACTATATCGCATTTGAGGGCACAGAGATGAATGGCAAAGGAATATCCCTTGACGACATCTCCGTTGAAGAATCCACTACTATCGGTATTGATAAAGTGGTATCCTCAGATATTAAAGTATATCCCAATCCAACTAAAGGAATCCTTAATATTCAAGCCGAAAATGAATTTCTTAAAGGCTCAACAATAAAACTGACAACGCTTACAGGTTCAGTAGTACTTTCTCAGGAAATAACCGATCAAAAAAATGTTAACGTAAATATTTCAGATTTAACGGAGGGTATATATATCCTATATATCTCAGGCAATAACACACAAATTACTCAGAAGGTTATCTTAACTCATAAGTAACCTGATTAAGTTTTAAACACCAATAAATAGAACGGGGTATCTTGATCTAGATACCCCGTTTTATTTTGTTTTAAGCGGAAAAAGTGTGGCTTAAATAATAGCTTGTATTAAGATTTATCCGAAACGTGTTGTCAGAGAATAAGAACCTGTTAGTAAGTTCTATCAAAGTATCCCAAGCTATCGGTTTATTGTAAATAGATGAGACAGATACATAAAAACCTCTAAAAGCAGATAAATCCTGAATTTATGAGTTTAAGACTTTTCTTATAAACCGTGAAAAACAACAATAAAGGACTACTCTCTTTCTTCAATTACATTTAAACGGCTCCTAATAACTCCTTATTGCGACCAAAATTAATAAACTAACTATAGATAAAACAAATGAGGATTGTACCTTTACAGGCGCTAAAATACTTTTCATAAACTATTAGATCTGGGGTTACATTAAAATTGGGTTAGAGCCATTTCAAATAAGATAACTCCGTACATTTTGTGAATAATAAAACAACGATAAATGAAGGCTGAGATTATTACAATAGGCGACGAGTTACTCATTGGGCAGGTGATAGATACAAACTCAGCATGGATGGCTGAACAGCTTAATCAAATAGGAATCAACGTACATCAGATTACCAGTATTAGCGATCAATCGCAGCACATCCTAAAGACACTTAAAGAGGCAGGAAATCGTGCGAGAATTGTATTGATAACCGGAGGACTAGGCCCTACCAGAGATGATATTACCAAAGATGCCCTTTGTCAATATTTCGCAACCAGACTTGTCTTAAACCAGGAGGCATTGGCTGATGTAATGCGTTTCTTCGAGAAGAGAAACATTGCAATTACTGAGTTAAATAGAAAACAAGCTGAATTACCGGAAGATTGCAAATCGATTCCAAATCCTATTGGTACTGCCCGAGGCATGTGGTTCGAGAAGGATAATACTGTTTATATTTCAATGCCAGGTGTTCCTTTTGAGATGAAGCAAATGATGCTTACCTCTATTCTTCCCTTGTTAAAAGAGAAATTTTCGTTGGCTACGGTAATCCATAAAACCATCCTTACAACGGGCTTAGGAGAATCTTTTCTTGCAGCTCGAATTGAAGAGTGGGAGGATAATCTACCAGCAGGGGTCAAGCTAGCTTATTTACCTCAACCGGGAATAGTCAGATTGAGACTAACAGGAAAAAGCTGCCATGCCGACAAATTAAAAAACGACATTACTGACCACACCAATAAACTTAAAGCCTTAATACCTGATTTGATCTTTGGAGAAGATCAGGACACCATGGAAAAGGTAGTCGGAGAGAAATTAAAAGCCAAAGAAGAAAGTCTTTCCACAGCAGAGAGTTGTACCGGTGGTTATATCGCGCATCTAATAACCTCTATACCTGGAAGTTCAACATGGTATAACGGAAGCATCGTCTCCTATTCAAACAATGCAAAAAGCACTCTTCTTGATGTACCTCATGAATTACTTGATAAACATGGTGCAGTAAGTAAAGAAGTCGTAGAGGTTATGGCTAAGAATGTAAGAGAAAAACTAAAAACCACCTGGAGCATAGCCGTATCCGGGATTGCTGGCCCTGATGGTGGAACCATAGAAAAGCCCGTTGGAACTGTTTGGGTTGCTATAGCGGGTCCTAATCTTGTCTATAGCGAGCAGTTTCTATTTGGAGACAATAGAGAGAGAAACATTAGAAGAAGCGCAATAGCTGCCCTCAATCTTTTAAGAATTAGATTATAATGCCACTCTCGATTGAGTGCATTCAACATAAATGTAAGTATCAATTCAAAATAAAACAGCTGTTCTTAGAAAAGACAAAAAAACCTTATGAAATCAAAGAAAATGCAATTAGCACTCCTGCTATTAATCTTCTTGACAGGAATGCACTTTAATTTGTTAGCGGTTACCGCCTATCCAAAACCAATTGTCTACTCTCAACCCGATGGTACAAAATTAACCTTAACATTAATGGGGGACGAAAGAATTCATTGGTCAGAAACAACAGATGGCTATACCATTCTGAACAATAAAGATGGAGCCTATGTCTATGCAATTAAGGACAAAAGAGGGTTTCTTACCTTCTCAGATATCATTGCACATAATCCAGAGAGTAGAACATCAACAGAAACTGCCTTTTTACAAAACATTGACAAAAACTTCAAATTCAGTGACCAGCAAATAAAGGAGATGAGACAGAGCGTGCTACCTGTCAATCGTAACGCAAAGGGCACCATGTCGGGAGGCTTTCCCACCACAGGTACGAGGAAGATGCTAATGATTCTGGCCAACTTCAATAATACCACAACCACCATCCCTCAGAGCAGTTTTAATAACTACATGAACCAAAGCAACTACAATGGCACAGGTAGTTTTAAAGACTATTATCTAGAAGTCTCTTATGGACAATTAACTGTAAACTCAACCGTAACTATTTGGGTAACCCTTCCTAACACACATAACTATTATGGCCCTGATACTAAATGGGGGCAGTTTGCCTACGATGCCGTTGTAGCAGCGAATAATCAGGCAAGTGTTAACTATGCAGATTATGATAATGATCTTGATGGCTATGTTGATGGTATAGCCATTATTCACCAAGGCCCGGGACAAGAGGCAACCGGAAACACAAATGATATCTGGTCACATAGTTGGGATCTTATCTCGGCTGGTTATAGCACTTCACAATTAACATTTGATGGAGTCATTGTAAGTAACTATACTACTCAACCAGAACTTATGGGCACGAGCTCATCTATAAGTACAATAGGAGTTATGTGTCATGAGTTTGGTCACAACTTAGGTGCACCTGATTTCTACGATACAGACTATTCAACAAGTGGTCAGTACACAGGTACCGGCGAATGGGATATCATGGCCGAAGGCGGCTGGAATGGTAACAGCGGAGATAAACCAGCTCACCATAATCCTTGGACCAAAATATTCTACCAATGGTCTACACCAACAGTTCTTACCACAGCTCAAAACGTCACTGTCTTAAATAACCAGACAACAAATCAAATCTATAAGTACAATACAACCTCATCGAACGAGTACTTCTTGGCAGTCAATCAGCAACAGACTGGCTTTAATTCAGCTACTCCCGGACATGGTATGATAATTTATCACGTGGATGGTAATTATATTACAAACCACATGAATGCTAACGATATTAATGCTGGCTCTCACCAAGGACTATATGTTAAAGCAGCAAACTCAACCAATGGAAGTGGAGTAAGTACAAATTCTAACATCAATACCTCAGGGGCTCCATTCCCGGGAACGAGCAATGAAACCAGTTTTACTGACCTTACCACTCCTAACTCAAAATCATGGGCAGGTGCAAATACTAACTTACCTCTGATAAACATCTCTGAGGCTTCCGGTAATATTAATTTCTGTTTTATCTCATGTGCATCTCCCGACGATCCAACCAACTTCACAGCTGCACCGGTCTCAACCTCTCAGATTAATCTAACATGGGGTTTAAATACCAACTCTAACCCGGTTATTGTTGCCTACTCCACCTCTCCTACTTTTGGCACCCCAGTCACTGGAACAACATACAATGCAGGTAGCACTATCGCAGGTGGTGGAACTGTTATTTATAATGGATCAGCCACAAGTTATAACCACCTTAGTCTGAACAGTAATACTACCTACTATTACAAAGCTTGGTCCATATTAACCGGAACAACCTATTCCAGTGGTGTAACCACTAATGCGACTACTTTATGTGGTTCCATTTCAACCTTCCCATATTCAGAAGGATTTGAAAATGGCGGCTTGATTCCGAACTGTTGGACACAAGTAAACGTAACCGGAACTCTAAATTATACCTTCAGAGCCGGTTCTGCAAGCGGTACTCCTTCATCAGCACATACAGGCAGTTACAATGCTAATCTGTATGATGGTGAAGGAGGAACAAACAATGTAACCCGACTCGTCTCACCTGCTTTTGACATCTCTCTTCTGGGTACTCCAACTTTAACATTCTGGCACTATCAAAAATCATGGAGTGGAGACCAGGATGAGCTAAGAGTCTATTACAGAACATCACCCACAGGTTCATGGAACCTATTAAATAGCTACACCTCATCAGTCTCTTCATGGACCCAACGAACGATTGCTCTTCCAGCAGCCTCCTCAACGTATTATATTGCTTTTGAAGGAACCGAAAAATATGGATATGGTGTCTGTATTGACGATATCTCCATAACAGGGGTTGTACCAACATTACAGGTTTCTCCTTCAAATCAGAATATTGCCGCAGCAGCCGGATCAACAAACTTTACCGTTACTACTACAAACGCTTGGACTGCTGTTAGCAATCAAACATGGTGTACTGTCACTGCATCTGGAACAGGAAACGGAACTATCACTGCCAACTGCACTGAGAACACCTCACTTACACAACGTATAGCAAGTATAACGGTATCGCAATCCGGATCAACCCCTGTTACGGTTACAGTAACCCAAGCAGGTGCTACACCAACCCTATCCGTATCACCGGCAAACCAGAATGTTGGAACAGCAGCAGGCTCAACCTCATTTACCGTTACCTCAAACACGGCTTGGACAACCTCAAGCAATTCAGCATGGTGTACCATCACAGCCGGGACAACTGGAAATGGCACAATAACCGCCAACTATGAAGCAAACACAACTACTTCAAGTCGTATAGCCACCATAACTGTTAATGCCGGTGGAGTTACTCCGGTAACTGTTACTGTTACCCAAGCAGGAACCAGCGCCACACTAACGGTTACCCCATCAAACCAGAATGTATCAGCCCCAGCTGGTACGACCTCATTCCAGGTCACATCAAACACCACTTGGACAGCCAGTTCAGCTCAAACATGGTGCACGGTTACCCCGAACGGAACAGGTAACGGCACACTTACAGCAAACTTTACTGAAAACACAAGCCTTGACCAAAGAATTGCCAGTATTAATGTCTCGAATGGGTCAGGAACTCCAATAACAGTCACCGTTACCCAAGCAGGTGCCACCCCAACTCTCCTAGTTACACCATCAAATATTGATGTCCCATTCACTTCTAGTTCAACCATGTACACAGTTACCAGCAATTCATCCTGGACTGTAACGAGCAATCAAAGTTGGTGTATGGTTACATCATCAGGCAATGGAAATGGAAATATCACTGCTAACTTCCAGGCAAACCCAACCACCGAGGCTAGAATTGCATCAATAACTGTATCAGCTAATGGTGTTACACCTCAGGTTGTTACCCTTACTCAGGAAGGCGCAGATCCGATACTTACAGTCTCACCCGAATCTATTCAAGTGACTCATGAAGCCGGAGCAACCAATTTCAATGTAACCAGCAATGTTAGTTGGACTGCCCAAAGTTCTGCTTCATGGTGTTCTGTTACTCCGTCAGGTTCAAACAATGGAACTATCTCCGTTACTTATCTTGAGAATACCAATGCCAACATTCGCTCAGCAACTATCACAGTGAATGGCACTGGAGTAGCTCCTGTTCAGGTCATACTTCTCCAGGAAGGTACAGTTGGTATCTCTGCTTCAGAAGGATTGACCATGAATATAATGCCGATCCCGGCAAAAGAATATTTAGACATAGAAACGGCTGGCTTCAATGAACAAATGGCAACACTTCAGATAATAGATTTAACAGGACATATCCTTGCAAACAGATCTGTGATTGCCAACGGAAAAACACGTTTTAGCTTAGAAACACTGTCTGGTGGTATCTACTTCCTTAGATACACCACCAACAATCAGAACATTACAAGAAGAATTGTCATCGTGAAATAACTTAATTCTGATGCGATGTTCAAATCTGAAATAATGACTTATTCACTCAAATAATACTTGAACAATTAGTAAATAATTAGAGTACGAGAGATAACATCCATCTCAATTAAAATAAATCCTTACAGCAAAAGCCTATACTTAAGCTGTAAGGATTTTTCTTATAAATACAATCCACAGAACCAGTGATTAAAGACAATGTATAAGTAACAGGTGGTAAAATTTCTCAAGTTTTTTTCAGTCATATGATAATCAAAGTGAAATAAATCCATACCTTTGCAGCCTTTTTTGGCCGATAGGGTGAGAAGTCTGATTAACATTAATTTAACTCAGTAAACTATTTTAAAATAGAATTGTTAACATAGTTTATCAAGGGGTTAACATCAGAAGAAGACCTTTGCAAGAAGAAATGACAATTTAGAAATATGCCGCTTAACAAACTTAGAAACATTGGTATTGCTGCCCACATTGATGCAGGAAAAACCACCGTTACCGAACGTATCCTTTACTTCACAGGGGTAACGCGCAAATTAGGAGAAGTTCATGATGGTCAAGCCACTATGGACTTTATGAAGCAGGAACAAGAGAGGGGTATTACCATCGCTTCTGCTGCAATAACCTGTCAATGGGCGGGACATCAGATCAACTTGATTGATACTCCGGGTCACGTTGACTTTACTGTTGAGGTAGAGCGTTCACTTCGTGTTTTAGACGGCGTAGTAGCATTGTTCTGTGCTGTAAGCGGTGTAGAACCTCAGAGTGAAACCGTTTGGAATCAAGCTGACCGTTATAAAGTTCCCCGTGTTGCCTTTGTCAACAAAATGGATCGCACAGGAGCTGATTTCTACGAAGTAGTAAATCAGATGAACAATGACTTGGATGCTCATGCTCTTCCTTTCCAATTACCTATTGGAGCAGAAGATAGTTTCACAGGAATCATTGATGTAGTTGCTCAGAAAGCCTACACCTTTGATGGTGACCAGCAGAGAGAGATTGAAATTCCTGCCGATATGAAGGCAAAAGCAGTTGAGGCAAGAGCATCAATTACAGAAGCCCTTGCTGATCTTGACGAAGAGATCATGGAATTATTCCTTGAGGATAAGCCTATCAGCGATGAGTTATTAAAGAGAGTAGCCCGCGAAGCTACTATTAAACTCAATATCACCCCGGTATTCTGTGGTGCCGCATACAAAAACAAAGGGGTTCATCTGATTCTTGATGCCGTTGTAGACTATCTGCCTTCACCACTTGACAAAGGTTCAGTAGTAGGCATGGACATCGATGAGCCTGAAAAGACAAGAACCCGTAAGCCAAGTATTCATGAGCCATTTGCTGCTATCGCCTTCAAACTGATTCATGATCCATATGTAGGTCAGCAGACTTTTGTACGTATATACTCTGGAGAGTTAAAGAGTGGTATGGCTATTCTTAACTCAACAAAAGGTAAATCAGAGCGTATTGGCCGTATCTTAAGAATTCACGCCAAAGACCGTGAGGAGATTACCAGTGCAGGTCCAGGTGAGATTGTTGCATTGATTGGCATGAAGAACACCAAAACTGGTGATACCCTTTGTGATCCCACACATCCTTTACATTTAGAATCAATTCATATTCCACCCAGTGTTGTTGAATTGAAGATTATCCCTGCTACCCGCAAAGACCAAAGCAAACTTGGAGAAGCATTAGCTAAACTCACAAATGAAGATCCTTCATTTAAGGTGAGATATGATGAAGAGACCGAGGAAACGGTTATCGCAGGTATGGGTGAGCTTCATTTAGAGATCATCGTTGACCGTTTAAAACACGAGTTCGGGTTAGAGGTTATTGTAAGTGAGCCTTCAGTAGCATATCGTGAAACCATCACCAGCGAGATTGAAAACGAACATCGTTACGCTAAGCAATCAGGGGGTAAAGGACAATTCGCACAGACCTACATTCGTCTTGAGCCAAATACCGGAAATGGTTATGAGTTTGTTGACAGAATCAAGGGCGGTGCTATTCCTGCTGAGTTTGTAACTTCAGTTAACAAGGGTATCTTAAAAACTCTTGATGATGGCGTATTAGCAGGATTCCCCGTTGTTGATGTAAAAGTCACACTACTTGACGGACAGTTCCACGCTGTTGACTCATCAGATATGGCTTTCCAGATTTGTGCCTCAATGTGTTTCAAACAAGCCTTTATGAAAGGAACCCCTCAATTACTTGAGCCTGTCATGAAAGTTGAAGTAAACACTCCTGATGAATATATCGGAGACATTGTTGGTAACCTTAACAAACGCAGAGGTAAAATCGAATCTATGCGTCGTCATCGCAAAGGAAGTCAGAAGCTAAACGGCTTTGTTCCTTTAGTAGAGATGTTTGGTTATGCCAATACCCTTCGCAATCTATCAAGTGGTCGTGCTAACTATTCAATGGAATTCTACCAATACATGCCTGTTTCTAAGGCAGTACAGGAAGACGTTCTAAAGAAATTAGCCGAGAAAAAGAGAGAAGAGCAGAATCGATAGTAAGAAAACATTCAACTTACGTCTTATTATACCATCATTTGCTGCCCCCGGGATTATTCTCGGGGGCTTTTTATTAATCGTAACAACCCATTTCAGTCAAAAAGGTCATTTAATTAATTCACAACTAACTATTTTAGAAAAGCTAGCAGGAACCATACTAAAAATCAAGCAAAGGAAACCGTACTTTTTTCTAAAGTAATGTCATTGGTTAGCATTATCTTTGAGAAGAAAAAAGAAATTGAGCATATGTATAATATAACATTAACTGAAGAAGAGCTACGCTCTCTTCTTGTTCTTTCAGAACTAGGTATAAACATTTGGGAAAGCACCAATCTTGATGAAGAAGCTGACTGTCCTTTTCTTGACCTTCAGGATAAACTTTGTGAAGCAGCTACGGTAAACAAACCCTCATGGATAGAATTAGATGAGGAGGGTTCCATTCCCGGTGAAGAGATTATTATTGAGGCCACTGATATGCTTGACGACTACGATGATGTAACCTTCTGGGAAGAACTTGTTGATCGTATGGCCGAGAGGGATGCTCAAAAAGAGATCAATCCCAACCAACACCCGGATAAGTTCGAGGCACTCTATTTAAAGCTTAGCGAAAAAATTGAAGCCGAAGTTGAAGCAAATGGACTTAACAATCTTAGCTTCAAAAAGTAAAACAGGTTATCACTTTTACATTAGCATTTTCAGGAGAGACTTAATAATTCATCTCTTTTTTAGGTCTGTTCAGGCAAAATATCACTATTCCAACAAATTAATTTTAGGATGGTGCTTGCTTTTCTAAAAAATAATTCCGAATTTTGCAGCCCTGTTTTGAAATAGTAAGAATAGTCAAAAAATAATACCCATGTCAAGGATTTGTGAAATTACCGGCAAAAGAGTGATGACCGGCAACAATGTATCTCACTCGAACATTAAGACCAAACGTAAATTCTATCCGAATCTGCAGACCAAGAAGTTCTATGTTCCGGAAGAAGATGCATGGATTACCCTTAAAGTAACCACATCAGGCATCCGTAACATCAACAAAAAGGGCATCATGGCTTGCTTACTCGAAGCTGAAGCTAATGGCTTGATTCGTCTCTAATTAAATATTACAGACCATCTTTTAACGATTTATGCTGCCTCAAAGGCGGCATTTGTCGTTTATAGACCAATTATTCATTTCTCTCAATTAGAATTGTACTAATCCTATCCTAATTGAGATAGTTCAAAATGAAAATCTGCGAGTTAAGCCAATAAATCTTCACACATACACGTTCTTAGCCTACCTTTGCCAACTCTAGATGTATCGCCGTATGAATCATCGTTGTTTACTGTCTCTCTTTTTTCTGTTTCTATTGACCTTAGCTTTTAATTTAAAAGGTCAGGATTACACTCAAACCGGTATTATCGAAGGCCGCATTACTGATGCCACCGGGAAAGCTTTAGAGCTCGTAAATATTGCTATACAAGGGCACCCCATCGGAGCCAGTACCAACCGACAAGGTCAATATAGACTGATTGTACCAGCTGGCACTGATTTGGTTTTAATGGCCTCTTTCGTTGGTTTTGAACCCTTTAAAATGAATGTTCGACTAAAAGAGGGTGAAAAGAAGACTATAAATATCTTTTTAAAATCATCTGTCTCAGATCTCCCTACATTAGAGGTTGAAGACACGAGGATAAGAACCACAACCTTATCCAGAATCGACCCACGTATTTCAAGTTCTATTGTCTCACTCTCTGGTGGCGCAATTGAATCACTTGTTAAAAGTATGCCAGGAGTCTCCTCAAACAATGAATTAAGCAATACCTATTCAGTGAGAGGTGGTAATTATGATGAGAATCTGGTCTATGTCAATGATATTGAAATATATCGTCCGCTTCTTCTGAGAAGTGGCCAACAAGAAGGGCTAAGCTTTTTAAATTCTGACATGGTCTCTTCTATTCTCTTTTCTGCTGGTGGTTTCGAAGCAAAATACGGAGACAAAATGTCATCTGTACTCGATATTAAGTATAAAAAACCTACTGAGTTTGCAGGATCTGTATCAGGGAGTTTATTAGGAGCCACGGCACATCTGGAAGGAACATCTCCTGATGCCCGATGGACCTATATAATTGGTGTAAGACAGAAGTCAAACAGCTCTCTACTTGGATCTCTTGATACCAAAGGCGAATACAGACCCTCATTTACTGACTTACAAGGTCTGGTAACTTTTGACCTTAATGAAAAACTTGAGATATCCTTTTTAGGAAACTACTCCCGAAACATCTATAAGTTAGTCCCATCAGACAGAGAGACCGATTTTGGCTCCATCACAGAATCATATCGACTTAAGATCTATTTTGACGGCCAGGAATCAGATAAGTTCATCAACTATATGGGCGCACTCTCTTTGCATTATAAACCTAATGTTGCGACAAGCCTGCGTCTTACGGCCTCTGCTTTCCACACCAACGAACAAGAGAACTATGATTTACAAGGGCAGTACTGGATTGGCAAACTTGAAACAGACTTAGGTAGTGATAACTACGGAAATGTTACTGACGCAAAAGGGATTGGGACTTACCTCAACCATGCCCGAAACGAATTGACGGGAACCGTACTCAACTTAGAACACAGAGGAGCTCACAATAGTGGCTCATATTTTTGGCAATGGGGACTAAAATGGCAACATGAGAAGATTGAAGATAATATCTCCGAATGGACTATGATTGATTCAGCTGGTTTCTCGATTCCAGACTCTCCATGGAGTGCTGGAGAGGTCATTCCTTCTGTCCCTTTTAGTTTAAACAATGTGGCGAAAGCTTCCAGCCTTTTAGAATCCAACCGCTTTACTGGATTTCTACAAAGCAACATAACCCTCGATGATAGCAATCGAACCTATCTATCAGCCGGGGTAAGATTTCACTACTGGGATGTCAATGAACAATTCCTTGCCAGTCCGCGCTTAACCCTTGCCAGAAAACCACGGTGGACAAGAAACGTTGTACTTCGACTTTCGGCTGGCCTCTATTATCAACCCCCATTTTACAGAGAAATCAGAGACCCACAGGGTATACTCTACCCCAACACCAAAGCTCAGGCATCTTATCAGTTTGTAGCAGGTGCCGACATGGATTTTACAGCTTGGAACAGACCATTTAAGTTTACTACTGAAGCTTATTACAAGAAGTTGGATAACCTTATACCATACGAAGTTGACAATGTAAGAATTAAGTATCTTCCGCAATTAACAGCAAAAGGTTATGCGGTTGGCATCGACTTCAAGGTCAATGGAGAATTTGTAAAAGGAGTAGAATCCTGGGCATCGCTTTCATTAATGAAGACAGAGGAGGATATAATAGGAGACTCATATTATAAATACTACAATTCTGATGGAGAAGAGATTATCAATGGATACACAACCAATAACGTAGCTGTCGATAGTCTTCAAGTCTTCCCAGGAAATATTCCTCGTCCTTCAGACCAACGATTTACATTTAATCTCTTCTTCCAAGACTATCTTCCGGGTAATCCCACCTATAAGATGCATCTAAATTTAGTATATGGAAGTTCATTACCATTTGGCCCCCCTAACAGCCAGAAGTATCAACAAACATTAAGAATACCTGCATATAGACGTGTGGACATTGGCTTTAGCAAGCTTATAAAAAGCAGTTCATATCCAAAGAACAATTGGCTCAAACATATCGAGACAATATGGATCACTGCCGAAGTCTTTAACCTTCTTCAATTTCACAATACTGTCTCCTATCTTTGGGTAACAGATGTCTCAAACAGGAAATATGCAATCCCTAACTATCTGACACCTCGCCAACTAAATATCAAACTACAGGTTAACTTTTAAAAGGATTACCGGATAAATAATGAAAATCATACCTTTGCCGCTGAATAATTGAGTTTTTATGTTTTCAGAAACAGCTGCCGAATTATACAACAAAGAAATAACTAAAGAAGAACTTGAGAATGTCCCAACAGGTCACTTTGAGGGAGACATTATTACAATTGAAGATCACGAATCAGCCCATCTAGCTATTGAGAAAATCCAACAAGAAACTATTCTTGGTTTCGATACAGAGACTCGACCAAGCTTTAAGAAAGGGGAAACACATTCAATGGCTCTCATTCAAATTGCTACCGCTAGTCAGGTTTTTCTGTTTCGGATAACCAAGGTTGGTTACTTACCAGGACTTTGGAAAATCTTAAGTGATAAAAACATTCTTAAAGCAGGCATTGGTCTGGAGAATGATATCAGAGACCTCTCTAAAATCCATCCGCTTAAAGTTGCTAATCTCATCGATCTAAACAGTGAGTGCGCTAAACTAGGCTTTAAAGTAGCCGGTGTCAGAAAACTCTCGGCACTGATTCTTGGCATTAAGCCATCAAAAACCCAACAAACCAGCAACTGGGAAGCCATTGAATTGACACAAGCCCAGAAAAACTATGCCGCCACTGATGCATGGGTGTGCAGAGAGATCACACTTCGCCTCATGGGCATTCAATAATCGAAACCTCTAAACAGGACTGAAGCCATGACTTCAGCCCTCCGGATTTCACTAAGAATACTTTAACCTATTTTATGAAGCCTACCAAGTCGAAGTAGCCTTCATCATCTGCAAATTTCTCATACCCTTTTACTATCACTCTCTTCTCTAATACCAAGCAAATAAATAGTATAACGATGCTTTCAACTGAACAACCTCAGTAGATAGGCGTTTGTTATCTAACAAATACAGAGAACACCCGGCAAAAATGAGTAGTGCGAAAACAAATATATATTCTCTTAAAGCAAAAAACTTACAAGGGAATGAGGTATCATTGGATATATACAAAGGTAAGACTCTTTTAATTGTAAATACGGCAAGCAATTGCGGCTTTACACCGCAATACCTTGGGTTGGAGAAGCTTTACCAGAAATACAATAAGCAAGGGTTAGTAATTCTTGGATTTCCTTGCAACCAATTTGGTAATCAAGAGCCTGGAGATGAGAAATCAATTGCAGAGAATTGCTTGGTAAACTATGGTGTAACATTTCCGATGTTCTCGAAAGTAAATGTCAATGGAAAGAAGACTCATGAAATATTCCGATATCTAAAGTCACAGCTTGGAGGACTATTTGGCCCGCGAATTAAATGGAACTTCACCAAATTTTTGGTCGATAAATCGGGTAAACCTATAAAGCGATTCTCTCCTTTAACAAAACCGGAACAAATAGAAAAACACATCATTTCGATTCTTTAACACAGCGTTTTAATAAAGCTAATGCCACTCCTGCAAACAAGACAATTGAGCCTATTGCTCTTCATCTCCTTGAAGTACCATCTTTGTCAGCATCCACACAATGTAATTTATCTTTCTGGGGGTATTTGAACCCAAGGCGAGATCAGGTTGTTTAACATCAAGCCTGTCAGATCAGAATGTTAAAATCACGACTTTAAAACTGAAAACGGACGAGTCAATATTTGCTCATCTTTCACTTAAGTAAAACCATATTTTATGAAGAAGACTATTCTATTCATACTTACCATGACCCTCTTCTCCTCGATATATGCTCAATACAATAACCTCACCAACGAAAATATCTTATGGAGAAACCTAGAGGTAGCTTGCTTGCCAACAGGGAATGTTTATTCAACAAAAGACCTTAGATTTAAAGGAGACACAATAGTTGATGGTATTTCTTATAAGAAACTTGAACAAACCTCCTCATTTGGATGGGTATTATCCGGGTTTTACAGATGCGATAGTGTACAAGGAAAGACCTGGTTTAAGTTACCCTTTATGGATAATGAGGGA
>JAJTBW010000037.1 GCA_021286705.1 Sphingobacteriia bacterium | reverse complement strand
GGGTAAGATAGGAACTATATAGGTAGAGGATATAGAGGGGATATAGAGGGGATATAGAGGGGATATTGAGGAGATGTCGAGAAGATATATCGAGATGCTTTAGGGTTTTTGATTATCAGAGAATTGAAAATATGACAATTTGTGGTTGGCGGGAGAGATTCAAAATTCAAGAATTCAAAGATTTGCAAGCACCGAATAGCTTCTGGCTACGGGCTACTAGCTGAATCTCTGAGAATATTTCTCTGTTTACCTTGAATTACGTCTCAGTTGAAGTCTTATGTGAAGAATTGCTAAAAGGAGGGAGGGTTGAATGTCTTTTAGATTCTAGGATGAGAAGGATAGGATTGTTGATGGATTTTTAATTGTCAACCTTATCATTTAAAGATTTGAAGCCTTTGCCTAGAATCTCTGATCCATCGGTTACGGTGATAAAAGCTTTAGGGTCAATCTCTCTTATGTGATCTTTTAGAATGGCAAGTTCACGACGGTTAAGCACGGTATAGATAACTTTACGGGGCTCTCCTCTGAACATTCCTTCGCCGTTTAGGTAGGTTCCGCTACGGTTAAGGTTGTTTAGAATAATGTCTTTTATGCGTTCATGTTCATTAGAGATGATATAAACGCATTTTTCATAGCTAAAACCTTGAAGCACGGCATCGACTGTTCGTCCAAGTACAAAGATTGCAGTCCATGAGAAGAGGGGGATGCGCCAGTCACGGAAGACAACGAAACCAGCCAGGACAATAGCTGAATCTACAAAGATCATCATTTGACCTACGGGTTTTCTTGTCATTTTGGATATAATCATTCCAACCATATCGGTACCACCGCAAGAGGCCTGTGCTCTGAATAAGAGACCAACGCCAGCTCCAATGACCAGTCCGCCATAAATCACAGACATTAATATCTCATTTTGAAGTTTCAATGGATCGGGGCCAAGCAACCAGGCACTTGAGTCTAAGAAGAAAGAGGTAAAAAGAAAGCCAACGACGGTTTTTGAGCCGAAACGGGGTCCGAGTACTCTGACGCCAATAATTGTAATAGGGATATTAAAGAATAGAGCCACGGTACCAACGGGTAAATGGAAGACATGGTGAATGATGATGGCAATGCCATAAACCCCACCGGGAACAATTTTATAGGGGGTTATAAAGAGGGTATATCCGATAGCAATAAGAAATGCTCCGACTATAATCAGTCCGTAGTTTTTTATCCAGCGAAGAGAGAAAGGTTTTTCTTTAAGGACGGGGGTCATGACTATTCTCTGATTTTAGTGAGTAATGATTTGAAGCCTTTCCCCAGGATTTCGCTGGAGTCAGTAACAGTAACAAGAGCTGAGGGGTCAACCTGACTAATGAATTCTGTGAGTACTGATAATTCGCTTTGGGTCGCCACTGTGTAGATAATTTTAAGATTCTTTCCGTTCTCGAAAGTGCTCCCATGAATAATAGTACCACCACGTTGAAGATCGACAATGATTTTATCTCTGATAGCTTCAAAGGCATTCTCAGTGACAATCATGATTGATTTTTCATAATTAGCTCCTTGAAGGATAGAGTCAGTGACTTTCCCGAAGATGAACATAACTGCCCAGCTGTAAAGAGGCAATTGCCAGTCGAGGGTAAATAAGAATGCAGTTATTATTACAGCAGAGTCGAAATAGATTAGCAGGATTCCTAATGGTTTACGTGTAAACTTTGCGATAATCATAGCAACCATATCGCTGCCAAGCCCAAAGGCTCTGGCTTTAAGTATTAACCCAGATCCTACACCAATTAGAACTCCTCCAAATAGGCCGGCCAGAAGTCTTTCATCGGAGAGGTTAAGAAAGTCAGGAGTGGGAATAAGATAGGATAGAAGATCGATAAAAAAGGAGGTAAAAATAATGGAGAGGAGCGACTTTATTCCAAATCGGGGGCCAAGAACTCTGTTAGCAATGATAAAAAGTGGAATGTTAAAGCAAAGAGCAGCAAGGCCGACAGGAAAGCCATTTGTAAGTAGTTGGTACTGCGATGAGAGGAGATTAGTTATAATAGCTAAGCCAACCACTCCACCGGGAACGATTTTATAGGGGATAATAAAAAGCACGAACCCGGCAGCAAAGAGAAAAGAGCCTGAGATAATCATGGAATAGTCCATGAACCAGGTTTTTGAGAATCTTTTAACAGATGGGATAAAAGACATAAAGGAGAGACGATAGAGAGGTGGGTGATTTAAAATGCAAAAATAGAAGGTTTTAGGGAAAAAGTAAACAGATTAATAGCAGGGAGATAAAAAGGGGGCACAATAATAGTGTTAAATAGGAGTTTAGAGTGATGATGTTTTCAAGAACAGACAGGCAGACAGACATTAGCTTTGTGAAAGGTTAACAGTTGTGATCAGATAACAGAGGAAAAAAAAGGGAATTGAAATTGGGTTTATTAGCTAATCACTTGCGTTATAAACTGATTTTTTCTTTACCTTAGCCTCGATTTCAGACGGATATTTGAGAAATCGTTATTAATGATTTATTTGATAAAGAAAATATCTCTTTTAGTAGTGTTGATTGTGTTGGTGAGCTCGCTCAAGGCTCAGCAAGAGTTACAATTTACACAATATATGTTCAATCAGATGGCGTTTAATCCAGGCTATGCCGGGTCATCTGGGAACATATCTGTGACAGGTAACTTACGCGAGCAGTGGGTAGGTTTTAAAGACATGGAGGGAGAAAAGATCGCTCCGAGTTCACAAAGCATCACAGTGGATGCCCCTATTGATTTTCTGCATGGAGGAGCCGGCTTGACTATTATAAATGATAAGTTAGGCTACGAAAAGAATATTGCATTACGTTTTGCTTATGCATATCAGTTTGATATGTTTGGCGGACAAATAGGGGTAGGCCCTCAGATTGAGCTGACGAGTCGGACACTGGATTTCTCAAAGTTAAAGCCAGCACAGGCAGGAGGAGATCCTGTTCTTGATGGGCTTAAAGAAGAGCAAGCCATGGTATTTGATGTTGGATTAGGTGCGTTCTATAAAGCTGATAAGTTTTATTTGGGATTAGCCCTAAATCGTTTACTGGGTTCAAAAGCCAGCTATAGCGATGAAGGTGTTTTTTCAAATAAGATGCATTTCTATGTTAATGGCGGGTATGATTATCAACTCCCTGATTATCCCCTCTACACACTTCAACCATCTTTTATGGTTAAGAGTGATGGGGTTACAACTCAAGTTGATATAAGCTGCCTGGTTAAGTATGATAATAAATTCTGGGGTGGCCTTAGCTATCGATATCAAGATGCAATTGCATTTTTGTTAGGTTTAAGGTATAAACAGTTTCAGGTAGGATACTCATATGACCTTACTACATCTGACATTAGCCGTGTTGGAACCGGGGGTAGTCATGAGATCTTTGTGAACTACAGTTTTAACTTAAATTTCGATAGAATACCTAAAAGTTACCACAACACCAGATTTTTATAAAATAAACTTCTATTTTTGCACGTTTTCTCAATAATACGACCCGAGAAAGACTGACAGGCCCAAAAAAATAACCGGACTCTGAGATATGAAACGATTGCTGCTTTTTGTACTTGTGGCTATAATTGCAACAAGTTGTAGTAACTCCGGAAACGGGGAACTGACGGGGGTGCCCGACAGACCAAACTTCTATCAACCTGATCCTTATGGTATGGTTTTCATTCCTTTAGGGAGCTTCACGATGGGAGGAGGTGATCAAGATGTACCCTATGCCCAACTAGCCGGACCAAAGGTAGTCTCTGTTACCTCATTCTATATGGACGAAACAGAGATAACTAATAATGAGTATCGCCAGTTTGTATACTGGGTAAGAGACTCATTAGCCCATACCATGTTAGGTAGAGCCAAATTAGCTGGCTCTGATAGCCGTGCCGAGCACTTTGTAACCAACCGTGACGGCGAGCCAATACAGTATGGCTTAAACCAAAAATATTACAAGATTAACTGGCGTGAAGATATTGACTGGGCTGGTAGAGACCTCGAAGAGGGAAACCCTAACCCACTCGATTCAATGTATTTCCCTGAAGAGGAGCGCTTCTTCAGAAGAAAACAGCTTGATACCAGAAAACTGTTCTACAGGTACTATTGGATTGACATGCCCAGGGCTGCCAAGATAGCCAATCGCTGGCAGAATAGTTACGATGAAAATGGTCTGATGACTGGTAAAGATGGTCAGTATCCTGAAGAGATTCAGAAAGAGGGTAACCGTCGTGCTTTCGTAAAAGAGGACGTAATCAATGTTTATCCTGATACTTTGGCTTGGATTAGCGACTTTACCTATAGCTACAATGAGCCAATGACAAAGACCTATTTCTGGCATCCTGCCTATGATAATTATCCTGTAGTGGGTATTGATTGGAAACAAGCAGGTGCATTCTCTGTATGGCGTACTGAGTATATGAACAGTTATCTTAGCTCAAAGAAAGGCGAGACTCTGATAAATGACTTTAGATTGCCTACTGAAACAGAATGGGAATGGGCAGCACGTGGTGGATATGAACTGAACCCTTATCCTTGGGGTGGTCCTTATCCTCGTAACCAGAATGGTTGCTTCCTGGCAAACTTTAAAACAAATCGTGGAAATTACTCTGCCGATGGTGGTATCCATACTGTTGTCGTTGGTCACTATCCTCCTAATGATTTTGGCCTCTATGATATGTCTGGTAATGTTGCCGAGTGGACTGAGAGTGCTTTCGATGAAGTAACTTATAGTATTGTATGGGATTTGAATCCAAGCTTTACCTATAATGCTAAGCACGATGATCCTGCCGTTCTTAAGAGAAAAGTTGTTAGAGGCGGTTCTTGGAAGGATATTAGTTATTTCTTACAGGTCTCTTCACGTTCATACGAATATCAAGATAGCGCTAAGAGTTGGATTGGTTTCCGATGCGTCCAAAGTTACTTGGGTAGAAATAAAAACGATTCACCTAGCAAATCTTCAGAAGTTTATAAATAAAGATCTAACATTTACAGCACATTTGCCTGTCAGTGTGCTGTCTTAACCATTTCAAATAATTAGCAAACAAGGGATTAATCTGGAAAAAAACACGTTAAGATGAGCAAATTAACCAAGATCGTTGAGAGCAAGGGCTACAAAAACTTTATGTCAAAGCTCTATGGAATCGGTGCCTCCGTTGTTATTGTTGGTGCACTGTTTAAAATCACCCACATCAATGGTGCTGACATAATGTTATTCTTTGGTCTTATTACCGAAGCAGTTATTTTCTTCTTCTCAGCTTTCGAAAAACCACACGTTGAGCCTGACTGGAGTCTTGTCTACCCACAACTTGCCGTAAGTTATGGTAAATCTGGTGAAGATTTTCTTCCCGGTGCAACAGGTAATGGTCTAAGTGGAAAACTTGATGATATGCTAAAAAATGCTGACATTGACGAGAAAGTTATGCAGCGTTTTGGCACAGGTCTGAAAAATTTAGCTGATACTGCACAAAACATGTCAACAATGGCTTCAGCAGCAGCAACCAGTGAGGAATTTATTGGTTCAGTTAAAAAGGCCGGAGTTAGTGCTAATCAGCTATCAGACTCCTATCAGAAAACAAGTTCTGTCCTTAACCAAGAAGCTACTGTTGCCGGTCAACATTTAACCAACTTACAGAGCATAGCAAAGGCTACTGGTGACCTCAACAAAACCTATACTCAGGTGGCTGAAACTATGAATAATGAGATGGAAGCTCATGTAGCTCTTCGTCAAAACTTAGTTAGTGCATCGAAAGTTGCTGGTGACATGGTTGAAAAGTTCAATCAATCAGCTCAAAGTTTCGCTCAAGCTTCACAGACTATTGCTAAATCAGCTAGCGAAGGTGAAGGTTATGCTAAACAGCTTAACACTCTTACCGCTAAACTAGGTCAGTTAAATAGCATCTACGAGACTCAGATTAAGTATAGCGAATCACAAGCTCAAGTCTCTGAAAAGACCAGTCAGGCTGTTGATCTCTTCTTGAAATCAATGCAGGGCTCAGCTAATAATACTGTTGAATTAAATAAAAACCTTGATACTTTGAATAAAGCTATTCTGTCACAAGCTCAGAACTCAAGCATGCAGACTGAGAAGACAATGGCTATTCAAAAGGTTCTTGAACAATTCTTAGCTCAAATGCAGAATTCTGTTGAGCAACAGAATAAGTATCAACAACAAGCTGATCAACTTACTGCTAATTTATCACGTCTGAATACAATTTACGGTAACATGCTGTCAGCAATGAGCGCTCGTCAGTAATTGGTTAATTAACATTAAAAACCTAGACTGACTATGGCTGGATTTAAAGAAACCCCCAGGCAAAAGATGATCGGGATGATGTACCTGGTCCTCACTGCCCTCCTTGCTTTGAACGTCTCTAAAGATATCTTAACCGCTTTTGTTACTGTAAACAAAAGCATGGAGGAGACTAATGCAAATTTCAAAACTAAATTGGATGAGACTTATGCTAAGTTTGACCAACAGAAGTCTCTATCACCCGATAAAGTAACTGAGTATTGGCAGAAAGCTCAGGATGCAAAAAAATTATCTCAAGATCTTGTTGATTACTTAAGAGTTGTTCGTAATGAGGTTATTACTGCTACTGATCGTAATGTTAAATCAGTACAGCAAGCTGACACAACTGATCTTAAAGACATCGCATCTAAAGATAACTTTGACGCACCAACTCTTTACTTCTTAGGTACTGATGTAACTAAAGGTAAGGCTGATGAAATGATTCAAAAATTTGCTGCTTTCAGAACCCAAATGACAGGTTTAGTTAAGACTGATGATCAGGCAAAACTTCAACTTGGTCTTAATACTGAAGGTAAGTTTATTGATGAATACGGAAAATCACAGTCTTGGAAGGAACACTATTTCAACCGTACTATTCTTGCTGCTGACTTAGTACTTCTTAATAAATTTATTGCTGAGATTCGTAATGCTGAATATGATGTAGTAAGCAGATTATACACCTACATCAGTGCTACTGACTTTAAGTTCTCTGAGATTTCAGCTAAGGTTATTCCTTTAAGGCAATATGTTTTCAAAGGTGAATCTTTTGAAGCTGAGGTTTTAGTTGCTGCTTACGATACAACTGGTTCTCCAAAGGTGATGTACCGTATGGGTTCTGAAAAATGGACTGGTGGTACGGGTACTCTTGTTCCTGGTGAAAGAGGTTTAGTAAACCTAAAAATCGGAACTGGTGGTATGAATTATGGTGAACAGAAGTATGCTGGTGTTATCATCATTAAGAATCCACAGGGTATTGAAGAAGAGCGTCCTTTCTCTGGCAGCTTCGTCGTTCAGGAACCACTAGCTGTTATTTCTCCGGATAAAGTTTCAGTACTTTATGCTGGTCTTAATAACCCGGTTTCTGTTTCTGTACCAGGTGTGCCTGCAAGTGCAATTGATCTTAAACTAGCCGGTGGAAACGCCAAACTGGTTAAAGGCGAAAAGGGTCAGTATCTTATTACTCCCAATGATAGAACCCAGGTTAAGCTTGAAGTTACAGCCAGTATTGGTAAGGAGATTAGAAAGATGGGCGAAAGAATATTTAGAGTTATGCCTGTTCCTGCTCCAGTAGCTATCGTAGGTGGTAAAAAGTCAATGGATGCTATCTCTACTGCTGACTTACAGCGTGCTCAGATTAGTGCTGTATTAAGGGACTTCCTCTTTGACGATGTACGCTATGAGGTTATCAGCTTCAGTATTGGTGCAACAATTAATGGCTCGTTTACTGATGTTGCTGTTGTAGGCAATAAAGTTAATGCTGATGCCGTTAGTCGTATCCTAAACCGTGTTGGCGCACGTCAGTTGGTTACATTCTCTAACATTAAAGTAAAAGGACCGGATGGTGTAAAAGCAATTGATCCGGTAGTTCTTAAAACCTTATAAAGGATAAACAGTTATGAAAATAAGGCTTGCATTAGCGACTTTTTGTTTATCGTTACTTTCGATCCAAATGATGGGTCAAAAACTGGAACCTCCTAAGATAGAGCCTCAGGGTTTTGCATGGAAAAAAGTCCATACAGCCAATAAGTTGCCTATCGCTTTGACACCTGTTCGTGAGGCTGATGTAATGTATAGTAAAAGGGTATGGAGAAAGATTGATCTTCGTGAAAAATCTAATATGCCTCTTTTCTATCCTATCAAAGCAACGCGTGATAGAAAGTCTTTTGCAGCTCTCATTTTTGATGCTGTTAGTAAACCCTCTGCTGAAACTCCTTATAGTGCTAACTATCTAACGGCATATGATGATGAGGATTTCACAATGCGTATCAACTCTCTTGAAGAACTTCGTAAGAGAATGGTTGTGACCGTAACTGAAGACTCTATCACTGAGGCTAATCCTGATGGTGAGAAGGTTACGAAAAAGTATCCTTTACGTTCGGATCATGTTGTACAGATCGATTTAATTGAAGACTGGTTCTTTGATAAAAAAAGATCTCAACTTGACTTCAGAATTCAAGCTATTGGAATCACTTATGACCGCTCTCTGGTTAGTCCTAGCGCAGTAAATGAAGGACAAAGTAACCTCTCAACTGTTTTCTGGATCTACTATCCTGAGTCTAGATTCTATCTGGCAAATAATGAGGCCTTCAATCCTAGAAATGATGCCGCTAGAATGTCTTATGATGAATTCTTCCTAAGACGAAAATTCTCTAGTTATATATACAAAGTAGCAAATGTCTATGATAGGCGTATTTCAGAATATACCTCTGGATTAGATGCTTTGTATGAATCAGAGAGAATCAAAAATGAGATTCTTACCTATGAAAATGATCTTTGGGAATACTAATCTCCTTTAGTTCTATATAAGAGGGGGGTACCAGTGGGTACTCCCCTCTTTTGTTTTATTTTGTAAGTAGGAGTACTACCTTTCAATGAAAAACTAAATTATACATTAGTTAAATGGAATAATGCGTTTGTGATGTTAGCTAATGAAAGCGTGAAATGGTAATTTTGTGTTATGTCTAGTTCCATTCTTGATACAGATATATCGTTTCTAAGAGGTGTTGGTCCTGCAAAGGCTCAATTAATGAAAGCGGATCTTTCTATTTCGACTTTTGGCGATTTGCTTTACCTTTTCCCTTTCCGGTATGTTGATAGATCGAAAATCAACACCATAAATGAGATAAGAAGTGATGATCATTTCTATCAGATTATTGGAACGGTGGTAGGAATGCAGACCATTGGTGTTGGTCGGGGAATGAGGCTTAATGTTTCCGTTCAAGACCGATCAGGTTCAATCGATTTGGTTTGGTTTCAGGGTATAAAATGGATTAAAGCACTTTTAAAACCCGGAGATTCTTATTTAATCTTTGGTAAACCATCTTCCTTTAATGGCAAGTATAGTATTGTGCATCCAGATATTGAAGTTGCAAACGAACAGAGCATCACCCTTAGTACAGGCCTTCAGCCAGTCTATTCTTCTACAGAGAAGCTCAAGAGTAAAGGACTTGATTCCAGAGGATTGGCTCGTCTTATGCGTACTCTTTTTGAGGAGATTGCAAGCCGCATAGAGGAGATTATTCCAGATGATATTCTTCAGCAATATAGACTCCTACCACGTGCTCATGCTTTCTGGAATATCCATTTTCCGCAAAATAACTACTTACTTGATCAGGCCAGAAGGAGACTAAAATTTGAGGAACTTTTACTGGTTCAGTTAGACCTTTTAAAGTTAAAGCTTAAAAGAACAGGACTTGGTGTTGGGCATGCCTTTCCCGTCGTTGGTGAGATGTTTAATAAATGTTATAGTGAGGTTCTTCCGTTTGGTCTGACTAATGCCCAGAAAAAAGTCATCAGGGAGATACGCAAAGATCTATACGGTCAGAAGCAGATGAATCGCCTTCTTCAAGGCGATGTCGGAAGTGGAAAGACTATAGTTTCCTTTTTAGTGATGCTTATTGCCATAGATAATGGATTTCAAGCTTGTCTTATGGCTCCAACGGAAATTTTAGCCCAGCAACACTATGTTTCCATCAAGAAGTTGGCTGATCAGCTTGATCTCTCTATTGCATTAATTACCGGAAGTGTTCCTCAATCTGCACGAAAACCTATTCTAGCCAGTTTAGAATCTGGTGAGTTAAAGATTTTGATAGGAACTCATGCGTTATTAGAAGAGGTTGTAAAGTTCAATAATTTAGGGATTGCCGTAATTGACGAACAACATCGTTTCGGGGTGCAACAGCGTGCTTCTTTATGGTCTAAGAATAGTATTCCGCCGCATATTCTGGTCATGACAGCTACTCCTATACCAAGAACATTAGCAATGACTCTTTATGGTGATTTGGATGTATCCATCATTGATGAACTTCCCCCGGGACGAAAACCTATTCAGACACGCCATTTTAAGGATGCTCAAAGGTTAATAGTCTTTCATTTTATGAAGACCCAAATAGCTTTGGGACGGCAGGTTTATGTTGTTTATCCTCTGATTGATGAGTCAGAAACGCTTGATCTAAAACATTTAACCGAGGGATTTGAAGCGATTTCAAGAGAGTTTCCCCTTCCCGATTTTGCTATTAGTATGGTTCATGGTCAATTGAAACCTGCCGAGAAGGAATATGAGATGGCACGATTTAAGAAAGGGGAAACTCAGATCATGGTAGCTACAACAGTTATTGAGGTTGGTGTTGATGTGCCAAATGCTTCCGTTATGGTTATTGAGAATGCAGAGCGATTTGGGTTAAGTCAGTTACATCAACTTAGAGGGCGTGTTGGACGAGGAGCAGATCAGAGTTTCTGCCTTTTAATGACCGCTGACAAGATTAGTCCTGATGCTAAGAGTCGAATTGAGACGATGGTTCGAACAAACAATGGTTTTGAGATAGCCGAGGCTGATCTTGAGATTCGAGGTCCAGGTGATCTAAGTGGAACACGGCAGAGTGGAATGATTGAACTTAAAATGGCTAATCTTTTGACCGATGGCCCAATCTTAGAGGCTGCCAGAAACAAAGCTTTTGAGATTCTTACCCAGGATCCGGAGCTTAAGCTACCTGTCAATAGTGGGTTAAAGGAGCGATTAGAGAGATTATCCCCTGATCGTAAAGATTGGAGTAGGGTAAGTTAATTTGTGGTATAAGATAAAATATAGATTTATCCATTTTACATAATGTCTCCCTCATCAGACATATATGTATAGAACATCGGCCAAATTGTTCTAAAAATCTGTAATTTTGCCAGTTGTTTGTAATAAAACCATTTTCATCCATATTTAGGCCAAGGTTGGGACAATCGTCGTGTGTGATGATATAAAGTCAATCCGGGGCATTCCATGTGGCTAATAAAAGACAAATCAAACTCGAATGAAAATATCATATAACTGGCTTAAGAGATATCTTCCCGTTACTCTCTCAGCCGATGAAGCAGCTGCATTGTTGACAGGTACAGGACTTGAAGTTGAAGGACTGGAGAAGGTTGAGTCAATCAGGGGTGGATTACATGGAGTTGTAATTGGTAAGGTATTAACGTGTGTTGAGCATCCAAACTCTGACCATTTACATATTACTACAGTTGATGTTGGTAGTGCTGACCCACTGCATGTTGTTTGTGGTGCATCTAATGTAGCAGCTGGGCAAAAGGTTCTTGTGGCTACCATTGGAACGACTCTCTATTTTGGAGATGATGCAGTTCAGATAAAGAAATCAAAGATTAGAGGTGAACTCTCTGAGGGGATGATTTGTGCTGAGGATGAACTTGGAATTGGAACTTCTCATGCTGGTATCATGGTTCTTCCTGAGGAGGCTCAAATTGGTATGACTGCCCGTGAATACCTATCCATTACCGATGATTATGTTTTTGAGATTGGTTTGACACCGAATAGAACAGATGCCACCTCTCATATTGGTGTTGCACGAGAACTTCGTGCGGCAATGATCTCTGCTGGTTACCATCATGTACCAGATTTATCTTATCCCGGTATTGAAGAATTTAATGTTGACAACTTATCACTAGATATTCCTGTAATTGTAGAAGATAAGGAGGCTTGCCCTCGTTACTCTGGTGTGTCTATTTCAGGTGTTACCGTCAGCGATAGCCCTGAATGGCTTAGGATATCACTACAAGCCATAGGCATCAGACCTATTAATAACATTGTAGATATCACCAACTTTGTTTTAATGGAGACAGGTCAACCACTGCATGCCTTCGATGCTCAACAGATTATTGGGCATAAGGTGGTAGTTAAGAAACTTGAGAAGGATTCTGTTTTTGTCACTTTGGATGGTGTTGAACGTAAACTCTCAGGACAAGATCTTATGATCTGTAATGAAAAGGATGGAATGTGTATTGCCGGAGTATTTGGTGGTGAAAAGAGCGGTGTCTCTTCATCAACAACTACAGTCTTTCTTGAAAGTGCCTGTTTTGATCCTGCAACTATAAGAAAAACCGGCAAATTCCATGGATTACACACTGATGCCTCATTTCGTTATGAAAGAGGCTCTGATCCAGCAATCACGGTTTATGCTCTTAAACGCGCAGCTCTTTTAATTAAAGAAATAGCCGGTGGATCAGTTAGTAGTAATGTCTATGATATTCAGTCTAAGCCAATTCAAAAAGCCGAAGTTGAAGTTGACTATAACAGAATGAATACCTTTATCGGACAGCCAATTCCGACGTCAAAGGTGCTTGAGGTTTTATCAGCCATGGAGTACGAGATAATCAGCCGTACAGATGAGAAAGTAAAGGTGGCAGTTCCTACAAATCGGGTAGATGTGACTCGTGAAGTTGATGTTATTGAAGATATTCTACGTGTTTATGGCTATAATAATATTGAGATAGGTTCAAGATATACAGCCTCTCATTCCTCGGCACCTAAGCCCGATAGTGAGAGACTCAGAAACATGATTTCTGAGATGTTAACCGGTGCTGGTTTCAGTGAAATCATGACACTTTCCCTTACTACCTCGCAATTGTGTGATGAGTTTGTTTGGGTTGATCAACAACTGAATGTTACTTTGGTTAATCCTCTCTCCAGAGAGCTTAATGTCATGCGCCAGAACCTTCTATTCAGTAGCCTCGACACTGTTCGTATGAATGTCAATCGCAAACGTAGCGATATGATGGTGTATGAGTTCGGGAGGGTATATAGAAGGAATCCATCTGTTTCAGAGGAGGCTCCTGTAACTAAGCGCTTTACCGAAGAGCTGAAATTGTCACTTCTGGTAACAGGAAATCTTAATGCAAATACCTGGCATGGTAAAGCAGCTCCTTCTGACTTCTTTACCTTAAGAAAATATGTACAGGATATATTAACTCGACTGGGATACTCTTCGGATGATGTTACTTTGAAGCAGGAGGCTCTTCCTATGTTTAGTCAAGGAGTTAAAATTGTTATTAAAAATCAGGAGGTAGGTATTGTTGGAATTGTCTCTAATAAGCTACAAAAGTACTTCGATCTGAAACAGCCCGTTTTCTATGCTGAGTTATCATGGGAGAAACTTATGAAAGCTCATAAGATGGGAATGGTAACGTTTGAGCCATTGGCAAAGTATCCTGAGGTCAAGCGTGATTTGGCAATGGTTATTCCTCATGATATCACATTTGCAACTCTTAAGCAGGTAGCATATCAAACAGAGCCTAAACTTCTAAAGTCTGTTGATCTATTTGACGTCTATGAGGGTGATAGTATTGAGGCTGGTCAGAAATCTTACGCATTGAGTTTCATTCTGCTGGATACTACTAAGACTCTTACTGATACTGCAATTGATAAGACAATGCAGCGTCTTATTAAGGCCTATGAAGATAAAGTTGGAGCTATTATAAGAAAGTAGTTTAACTTATAGTTCAATTAATGATAATTGACCCAAACTCATATTTATGAGTTTGGGTCATCTTTTTTTTCCCCCGACCATACCAGATGTAAAATCTCTACCTTATTGCGATTGATTGAATCTGATTGTACTATAAGTTTTAAAGAATAAGTTGGTAAATGGGAGTGTCAGTACTGACATTTCGTCAGATTATTATACCTTTGTCCTCAGGTGAAAAAAAGAGTAAAATGGAAATTCAGGCGATAAAGCATAGGTTTGGAATAATTGGTAATTCATCAATGCTGGATAGGGCTATTGATGTGGCACGACAGGTTGCCCCCACCGATATTTCTGTTTTAATAAATGGAGAGAGCGGTGTTGGTAAAGAGGTATTTCCGCAGATCATACATCAATTGAGTGCCCGAAAGCACAAGCCATATATAGCCGTAAACTGTGGAGCTATTCCTGAGGGTACTATTGACTCTGAACTATTTGGTCATGAGAAGGGCTCATTTACGGGAGCTCATGAAGCAAGAAAAGGTTATTTTGAAGAGGCTAATGGAGGTACAATATTTCTTGATGAGGTGGCTGAGTTGCCTCTTTCTACTCAAGTACGCCTATTACGTGTATTAGAGACCGGTGAGTATATTAAGGTTGGAAGCTCAAAAGTTCTTAAAACGGATGTTAGAATCGTTGCCGCTACAAATGTGGATTTTAATGAAGCAATATCTAATGGTCGTTTTAGGCAAGATCTCTATTACAGATTAAATACCGTTCCAATTTTTATTCCTCCTCTCAGAGATAGAAAAGAGGATATTCACCTATTATTTAGGAAGTTCGCATCTGATTTTGCCGATAAGTACAGGATGCCATCGGTTACCCTTACTTCAGAAGCAGTTCATCTATTGACGGGGTATAGATGGCCTGGCAATATCCGTCAATTGAAGAACATGGTTGAGCAGATCTCCATAATTGAGGGTGATCGAAACATTACAGCAAACACTTTATCTCGCTATCTACCAGACAGTGGTCAAATGGAGATGCCCGTATTGTATCGCGGAAATAAAAGTGAGAGTAGTGATTTCTCAGATCGGGACATCTTGTTTAAGGTGTTGTTTGACCTTAGGAAGGAGAATAAGGAGTATAGGCAAGAGATGCAAGAGATGTCGCAAAGACTTCGACGTTTGGAGGAGTTTGCTATGGGTTCAGCAAATCTCTTTGAGCCTAGACCTGATCAGGAAATTAAGAAAACCCCGGAGACTATAGCATTGGGAGATGTTAAGATTCATCCTACAATGCCAGATATTGCAGAGCCTGAAGCGGCGTTCTCTGAGGTTATGGAAGAACCATTGAGTCTTCAGTCAAAAGAGTTTGAGATGATACGCAAAGCATTGATTCGGAACAATGGTCATCGTAAGCAAGCTGCTCTTGATTTAGGGATAAGCGAGCGTACTCTCTATCGTAAGATAAAAGAGTATAAGCTAGATTATCTATCAACAAATAAAGGCTAACAGTACTCTAGGTTGATTCACATTCCTATTCGTATCTAAGTGCCTCAATAGGTTCAAGATTAGCAGCTTTTCTTGCAGGGATAATTCCTGAAGCCAGAGCTACTCCTGCACATAAAACGACTCCTAGTATAATCCAAAGCCAAGGGATTATGAAGATGGAGCCAATGATATATGATACGATATTTCCGATTGCGATCCCCAGAATTATTCCGAAAAAGCCACCAATCTGAGCAATAACAACTGCTTCAGCTAAGAATTGGTTTCTTATGGTTTTACGGGTGGCTCCAAGTGCCTTTCTTATACCAATTTCGCGGGTTCTTTCTGTTACAGAAACCAGAAGAATATTCATCAGACCAATTGCAGCACCTATGAGGGTAATAAACCCAATAAATGTTGCTGCAAGTGAAATAGCTGCTGTGTTTTGTTTCATCATCTCAACAATGCTATCTGATCTGACGATTCCAAAATTGTTTTCTTGGTTCAATTTAAGTTTTCTTATAGTTCTAAACACCCCGATTGCCTCTCCTGATGCAGCATCCATAGAAGCAGAACTGGGCGTCATTACTGCAATATTGTAGGATTGAGTTGGCTGTACAAAACGCTCTCTTACGTTTTGGATTGGTAGAATGACTGTTCTGTCGTTGCTAAAACCAATGCTTGAACCTTTCGATTTTAGAACTCCAATGACCATGTATTTTCCTGGTCCAACTGAGACGATTTTACCTATTGGATCAACAGATTCACCAAAAATATTCTTTGCAACAGCTTCTCCTAGAATTGCAACATGATTTCCCTGCCAAGCATCGGCACTTGAGAAGTTTCTACCTCTATCTATTGATTCTCCACTCGTTAACAGATAGTTTTCATCGGCACCAAAAATTCTAATGTTTGGATATGTTTTATTTGAGCCGAACTTAACTGTCGCATTTCCATTTGCGAAGATGTAGATGCTAATAGTTGAAGGAAAAGTATAATTCTTTTTAAAATCAGTTGCCTCTTCCCAAGAGATAACCTTGTTCATATTATTTTGATGTCGCTCTCCGCCCATTACCATAGACTGGTATCTAATGGTGAAGGTATTGGAACCCATACGTGTGAAATTCTCAACAAGGAAATATTCAACTGCACTTATTGAGGTCATGATTCCAACAAGAGCCATGATCCCAAAGGCTATAATAGATACGGTTAATACCGTTCTCAGAAGATGGCTACGGATACTATTAAGAGCAATTCGATAGTTTTCCTGGGTTGTGGCGTCAATGAATTTCATCTCCATTCTGTTATTGGTGAGAATCAGTTTTTATTCCAAAAGCAAGATCTCCTGCGTCTCCAAGACCTGGTACTATATAGGCTTGAGCTGTTAGCTCATCATCAATTGCTCCAACCCAGAATGTAAAGGATCCATGCTTGAGCTGTTTTTTAAGATATTCAACTCCTTCTGAACTGGCGAGAACAGAGGCAATATGAATATGCTGAGGTTTCCCGTTTTGTGAAATCTCTTTGATGGCCATTACCATGCTAGCTCCGGTTGCCAACATAGGATCACAGATGATTAGAGTTTTATCATTCAATGGTGGGCAAGAGGCATATTCAATTTTTATCTGAAAACTTTCATCTTTTGCATATTTCCTATACGCTGAGATGAAGGCATTCTCTGCCTTGTCGAATACTTTTAACATACCCGTATGCATAGGCAGTCCTGCTCTAAGAATGCTTGCAATCACAACTTGATCTGTGAGCATGGGTACATCGGCAGTTCCCAGTGGGGTGGTTATTTCTTGAGGGGTGAATTTTAAATTCTTACTTATCTCATAGGCCAGGATGGCACTAATTCTTTCAAGATTAAACCTAAACCTTAGACTATCCTGTTGAACCACCTCGTCTCTAAGCTCCGCTATATATTGGTTTAGTATCGAGTTTTGATTTCCTAGGTTGTGTATCATGACTAGTTTAATTTTGGTAAAATTAGGTTATTTACGATCTGTTATGGGATTATCTTAATTTCTTTATGATTTGGACTATAGACCAAACAACTCGTGGTAGATGATTATAGGTTACTCTTGGATAAACCACTTCACTAGATCCAAATCCACGATAGAAGCGTGCTAGATTATTGTCGTTACTCCCTTCAAAATCAAAGGTAATAGCAGTTCCTGCAAACATTTTTATTACATGATCTATCAGATAGGCTAGTGCACCGCTATTCCTTGCTTTTTCAGATGTTCCTGAGAATAAAAAGATGATTCTGTCATTGCTTATTAAAAGAAATGCCCCAGCCATCAATTCATTCAATGGGCTAAAGACCCCGTATGTTACTCCTTTACTTATTGATAGAGATTTATGCATCAGGTGATTAAGCCGTTTGTAATGAAATGGTGTTATATGGTTAAGTCGAAGTCCTTTACCCTCTCTAAAGAGATTTGTAATGAGTTCGGGCGAGATTCCTTTTTGAATGCTTAAACTACTGTTTTGAGCCTTTTTTAGATTCCGTTTAATGTTATCACTATAGTTGTTATAGAGATGGTTATACGGATTAATAAGATCAAGCTCATGGTTTAATTGTAGAGTATAATCTTTTTTGGTATCTACTAAAGGATTGTGAGTGTTGAGGTTTATTTCCCCGTACTTAAACTGAGGCGGGATAGCTTCAATGAATCGGTTTATTCGATCCGGAGTAAGAAGTCCGGAGCTAAAGACTCCTAGTTGTTGGGTAAAGAAAGGTTGGAAAAGGTAATTTATTCCGGCTTTTCTGTTCCAAATAAGTGGCATGACAGCGGAATAGTCATCTTCAACAAGGGCTTCCCAACCATAAGCAACAATATCAAGATACCATGACTCAGCATAAACCAGAGAGTTGAATGAGTTTAAAACACAATCATCCCACTTCTCTTTAGAAATCTGATCCTTTTTCAGGTAATGAATCATAGCTTTTCTTTCCTTTCAACTCAGGTCAGTGAATTAGACGATTAATAACGGAATTGGTTACTTCAGATCGTAACCTAAATCTTTCCTAAAGTAGATGCCATCAAATTGAACCTTATTTGCAACCTGATATGCCTCTTGAAAGGCATTGGCAACTGAACTTCCATAGTGGGTAACAGCTAAGACTCTTCCTCCAGATGTCACAAGATCACTATGGTTGTTCATTGCTGTTCCTGCATGGAATAGAATTGCTTTACCCTGGTTCTCCGGAAGAGCGATTGTGAGTCCTTTAGGATAGTGATCAGGATATCCTTTCGAGACTAGCATTACTGTAGCGGCATACTCTGGTTTAAATTGAATCGAGTGGTTTTTAATCTCACCTTTACCTGCGGCAAACAGTAATGGAACCAGGTCAGAGTCTATTCTAGGCATTACAACTTCTGTTTCAGGATCTCCCATTCTGGCGTTGTACTCAATGACTTTAGCTTTTCCATTACAGTTGATCAAGCCGAAGAAAATGAACCCTTTATATTCAATTCCTTCGCTTTTTAAACCGTCAATGGTTGGTTTGATAATCTCTTTTTCAACACTGCTCATGAATGTTGAGTCGGCAAAGGGTACTGGGGAAATAGCACCCATTCCACCGGTATTAGGCCCAGTGTCACCCTCTCCGATGCGTTTATAGTCTTTTGCCTCCGGAAGTATGATGTAGTCAGTTCCATCAGTCAGAACGAAGACTGAAAGCTCAATCCCTGAGAGAAACTCTTCAATAACTACTTTTGAAGAAGCCTCCCCAAACTTAGATTCTACTAACATTTGCTTGAGAGCCTCTTCAGCCTCTAATATGTCTTGAGCAATAATAACTCCTTTTCCAGCAGCTAAGCCATCCGCTTTTAAAACGTAGGGAGGTTGAAGTGATTTTAGATAATCGTATGCTTCTGATAGTTCGTCTTTAGAGAAGGTTTTGTAAGCTGCGGTAGGAATATTATGCCTGAACATGAAGTTCTTTGAGAAGTCTTTACTTCCTTCCAATTGAGCACCTTCTTTTCCTGGACCAACAACAGATACATCGGATAATTGTGGGTTATTGCGAATTGAGTCGGCTAACCCAGATACCAGCGGAGCCTCAGGGCCGATGACAACAAGATTAATTTTTAATTCGATGATTGCATTGATCACTTGCTGATGGTCATCACTATTTAGTTTGATATTAGTGCCTAAAAGTGCTGTCCCTGGATTTCCCGGGGCAATATAAAGGTTATCAGTAAGCGGACTTTGGGCAATTTTCCAAGCGATAGCATGTTCGCGGCCACCAGACCCAATAATCAGGATGTTCATGACATTGAGGAGTTATATGTTGCTTCTATTGATTTCCAGAGTTTCTCTGCCGTTAGATCCCATGAGAATTTTTCTCTTTGTAATCTGGCCTGAGAAATAAGTTCTTGTCTTAATGGCTCGTTCTGTGAGATGGTCTTTAGTGCGGTAGCAATCTCTTCGGTAGAAGATGGATCTACTAAGAGTGCCCCTTTCCCAGCTATTTCTGGCATGGAAGTTACATTGCTGGTGATGACCGGAACATCACATCGATAGGCTTCTATTATAGGAATACCAAATCCTTCGAAGTTCGATACATAGGTCATTGCTAGTGCAGACCCTACTACCTGAGTTAGTTTCTCGGTTGAAAGTCGTCCGGTAAACAGAACCCGATTCTTAAATTTCATTTCAGCATACGCAGATTCAATGGTAGATGTCCACCATCGTTTTTCTCCAACAATGACTAAACGAGCCTCACTGTTTTCTGAGGATTGGCAGAAAGTGTCAAAAGCTTTGAATAGACGTGCTAAGTTTTTTCGTGGATGAAGAGAGCCAACAAATACAAAGTATGGATGCCCCTCAGCATATTGATTTCGAATAATCAATTTCATCTTGTCATCAACAGGTTTAAATCGGGTACTTGCACCGTTGTAAATGACATCAATTTTATTCTTATCAATATTATATAGTTGTGCGATATCCTGTTTAGAGTATTCAGAAACGGTGGCTATTCGTGTCGCTTTCTTGGCAAACAATGGGAAATAATGCTTATAGTACCCTCGCTCTATGTAAGGCAAGTCGTTAGGGAAGTATTCAAAGTTTAGATCGTGAATAACAGTAAGTGTCGGGACAGAGGTTGCAAGCGAGATAAAGCCATCAGGTGAAAGGAAGAGATCAGCTTTAAGTATCTTTAGTGCAATTGGAATCATAATATCAAACCAGATCTTATAGAGAAAGGGGTGTCTGGGTTGAGGCAGAATACGATACCATTTTACATTATGACTGAAGATAAACTCATTAGATGGTTTTCTGTCGAAGAGAAAGATAAAAGTATGTTCAGGATATTTGCGCGTAATTCGGCTCAGCGATTCAAATGTAAACCAGCCAATACCCTCAAGTCTGTCCTTAATAAGTAGGCGAGTGTTAACAACTATTCTCAAAATAAAGCTCTATTTATGTATTATTTAAAGGTGTAAAGTTAAGATTAATAGTCGAGAGGAAAAGTGCTAACGTTTCAATAGGTGCTAATAAATAGGAGTAAAACAGGGGAAAATAGTACCTTTGTTTTTGTAGCGCTTTTAGAATGAATTCTAAATGGCATTACATCTCCTCTTGATGATATGAAAATAGTGTTTTATCTGTTCTGATGCAGTCAAAGTTTTTTTCAAATTTACTTCTGCTTCTGTTCCTTAATCTCCTCGTTAAACCCTTTTGGATTTTCGGGATAGACAGGAATGTACAGATTTTAGTCGGTACCAGTGTGTATGGGACTTATTTTACCATCTTCAACTTAACGCTAATTCTGAATATTGTATTAGACCTTGGGTTGACCAATTTCAATAATAGGAATATTGCCCAAAATCACAATCTTCTTAAGAAGCACTTTTCAAATACTCTTATAGTAAAGCTATTATTATCTGTTGCCTATACCATTGTTGTATTCCTGGTTGGGTTCTTCTATGGCTTGAAGGGTCATGAGTTTATTCTGTTAGGGGCTATGTCATTCAACCAGTTTTTGCTCTCATTGATCCTTTATTTAAGGTCAAACATCAGTGGGTTACTTCTTTTTCGTGTTGACTCATTGTTGTCAGTTATGGATAGGATCCTAGCTATTTTGATCGTTGGGGTTATGCTGGTAGTCCCGGTTTTACGTAGCTCTTTTACTATAGAATGGTTTGTTTGGTCACAGACTGTAGCTTATGGTTTAACAGCACTGATGGCATTTATTATTGTTGTCACCAAAGCTGAATTCCCAAAGATTACTTGGAATTGGCCATTTTATTTAATGGTAATGAGGAAGAGCCTTCCATTTGCGGTGCTTGTTCTTCTGATGTCTCTTTATAACCGGCTTGACCCTTTGTTGCTGGGCGCTTTATTACCCGATTCAATTGCTGATCATCAAACTGGCATTTATGCTCAAGCATATCGATTGCTGGATACCGCAACAATGATTGCTTATCTGTTCTCTGTGTTGTTACTTCCTCTGTTTGCAAATATGCTTGCAAGGAAAGTCTCAATACAGCGTCTGGTTCGTCTCTCATTCTCTTTGTTGTTTGCTGGCTCTGTTTTGGTGGCTGTTGCGACATGGTTCTTTAAGACAGAACTCATAGAGTTATTATACCCACAAACTGCACTAGAAGGGCAGGCTGTTTATAATGAAAAGGTTAGCTTAGCGAGTACACTGCTTGGGTTGTTGATGACAGGATTCATTGCTATAAGTTCAACCTATGTTATTGGTACACTCTTAACTGCTGATGGCAGATTAAAAGCATTGAATCTTACTGCCGCAGCAGGGATGGTTTTAAGTGTTTTGCTTAATTGTGTTTTAATACCTCACTATCTTAGTGTCGGTTCTGGGATCGCGAGTGTTGCAACGCAGTACATAACAGCCGGGGTTCAGGTATACCTGGCTTATCGCTATTTTAAATTTAAGTTAGATTTTTTGTTTCTTGGACGTTTAGTTTTGTATCCGATTATACTATTGGGATTAGGGTTTGCAGTTAGAGAACTAACCTATAATTGGTTGACAGAGTTAAGTGTATTCATTGTCTTAGGATTACTCAGTTCATTTCTTTTAAAACTGATAAATATACCTTATTTGATTGATCTGCTGAAGGGAAAGGTTGAAGGTGCCTAGTTTGCGAATCTCTTGGTTTGAATATATTATAGTATCTGAGCTCTTATAAACCCAAAAAAAGAGTTTTGTTTTAATACAATCTCTTTCCAAAACCTACGTTACAATTAAATCTTAACCAAACAATCCAAATGAAGAAAAGCTACGTTGAATCGTATCCTGATATGCGGCCACTTGCTGTTTTTTTTGTTTTCCTTTATTATTTCTTACTTTTGGGGTCTCAAAGAGAAAACCTCTCTTTTAAACAGAGTAATGTATGAATGAGCGCATAAATGATACCCCTGAAGTTGCATCTCTCAGTATTATGATGGTTTTGGGTAAATGGTCCCGATTACTGGGTATTGTGGCTGCCACAGCATTTGTAGCTGCTTTGTTGTTTTCTTCCACTTGGTTTATCAAACCTGAATATAAATCCATTGTGGTAATGTATCCTGTATCTACAAGTGGAATATCAAAAGTGCTCTTAAATGAGTCTACAGGGCCTCAGCAGGATGTTTTAGAATTTGGTCAAGAAGAGCAAGCTGAACAGATGCTTCAGATTCTTAACTCTAATGTAATTCGTGACCGATTAATCAAAGAATTTAACTTGGTAGATCACTATGATTTACAGGACGCTTCTGGTAAAAAGATGACTAAGTTATACCGTAAATTTGATAGCAATGTAAAGATTAGGCGAACCGAGAACATGGCGATTAAGGTGACAGTTTTTGATACCGACCCGCAGATGGCCGCAGACATTGCTAACTCAATTCCTGTTCTGTACGACTCAACAAAAAGTGCAATGCAACGGGAACGTGCCATGAAGGCTTTTCAAATCGTTGAAACCGAGTATAAGCTGTTACTATCTGAGATTAAAGTAAAGGAAGACTCTCTGACTTCGATCCGAAGGAAGGGTGTATATGATTATGAGACACAATCAGAGATGATGAACCAGCAACTTGCAATTGAAATTGCAAGAGGCAATTCGAGAGGAATTCATGCTATTGAGGAGAAGCTTAGTGTTTTAGCTGAATATGGTGGAGCTTATGTCTCTCTCCGTGATCAATTAGAACATGATAAGAAGCGTCTTAGTTCTGTCAAGTCTCTATATGAACAAGCTAAGGTTGATGCTTTTGAAACCCTTCCTCAAACATTCATCGTTAATACCGCATATCCAGCAGAAGAAAAATCATACCCAATCAGATGGCTTATTGTCATAGGTGCTGTTTTAAGCACTATCGTTTTCTCAATAGTTGCCATTCTAGGTTTAGAAAGTATGAAAAGATGGCGATCTGAACGTATCGCCGAAAGACGTTTATCCATTAATCCTGTTACTGCAGGTAAAGCTATTAATCAGTAAAGCTAAACAAATCTCCCCCTAAACATCTGAGGAATGGAAAATTATTTTAAAAGCCTTAGTATCTTAAAACTAATCTTCAAATGGAAGATACATTTGATTATAATTACTGGGGTAACTTTGGTGCTATCATTAGTATTTTCAAGTAGTTATTTCATTAAACCAAAGTACAAATCAACTGCAGTAATGTATCCCAGTAACGTCGCTCCTTATTCTGATGAAAGCGAGAGTGAACAGATGCTCCAGATATTCCAATCTAATTTTATCCGGGATACTGTCATTAGCAAGTTTAAACTTATCGAGCATTATGGCATCGATAAGAATTATCCAAAATGGCGCTCTTGGTTGATAGGTGAATGGGATGAGAATGTTAAGATTAGCAAAACGCAGTACGAAGGAGTTGAGATTACGGTCTTTGATACTGACCCTGTTCTAGCTAAGGATATCGTAAACGGTATAATGGATGCTTATAATCATTATGTCCGTAATATGCAAACAATGAAATTTGGCGAGGTTGTAGCCATGCTCGGTAGGCAGGTCAATAGAAAAAGAGCTTATATTGACTCTCTTTCTAATAAGTATTCTCAACTGAGTTCAAAGTATGGCCTCGTTGATTATATTAGTCAGAGTCGTGAAATCTCACGCGGGCTTTTAAGAACAACAGGTGGTGGAACAGTTAACGTTACTGAACTTAATCGTGCAAACAAGAATATCCTTGAAAAAGGTGGTGAGATGATTTATCTGCAAGAGTTATTAATGGAGGAAGCGACTCTTTTTACTGAAATAGAGAAGGAGTACGATCTTGCTATGATGAACTATGACAGGCGTTACACCTATATCAATCTTATTTCTGCCCCTGAGGTTTCTGATAAGAAGGCTTCGCCTGTCAGATGGCTTATCGTTGTTTCCAGTTTGATCTCTGTTCTTTTAGTCTCTCTTATTGTCATTAGCGTTATTGATGGCGGTGCAAGAAAAGCAGAGTAATAGCATCTCTTACCTCAAATCTTAAGCATGATCTCACTTCCTACCAACGACAAAGGGAAAAGAACATGGTTGTACATAATTAGTGCTGCCTATATTATCCTTCTCTCTTATTTAATTACTAAAGAGGATTATTGGGGTTTCCTGATTCCTGGCGTGGTAGTATTGGCGGGCATGTTTCTTCTGTCTCTCGATTGGGTGTGGTTTTTAGCGGTTATCACTACTCCTTTTGCTGTAAATATTCAGAATTTTGATATGGGTGTCGGGGTCTCTTTGCCCTCCGAGCCTCTTATGTTTGGACTATTGGTGGTCTTTTTGTTGAAGTTACTTTATGAGAGATTCTATGATAATAAAATCTTAAGACACCCTCTTACCATAATTATTATCATACAACTGGTCTGGATGACTATCGTCTCTCTAACCTCAGAGATCCCTCTCGTCTCTCTGAAGTATATGATTTCTCGTATATGGTTTGTTGTTCCATTCTTTTTCATGGGGGTACTTATCTTTAGAAAGCAAATAACCATATCGAGATTTATATGGGCTTATGGAATTCCTTTAGCTGTTATAGTTATTATCACCACAATTAAACATGCATCGTTTGGCTTTAGCGAAAAGACCGGCCACTGGATCATGACCCCATTTTATAATGATCACACAGCCTACGGTGCTATCCTCGCAATGATGATACCTCCTTTTACGGTTCTTGCGTTTCATAAATCTCAAAAGAAATCTCTGAGGGTCTTATCAATCGGTATTCTGATGATTCTTGCCTTAGGCCTCTTTTTGTCTTACAGCCGGGCTGCCTGGATTGGTACAATTGCCGGAGCACTAACCGCTATTATAGTTTGGTTAAGGATCAAATTCAGATGGATACTACTCTCTGTTTTTTCGATTCTCGCTATATTCTTTGCCTTCCAACATCAAATACTTGATAGACTTGAGAAGAATAAACAGGACTCCTCTGCTAACTTCGTCGAACATGTTAGATCTATCAGTAACATCTCTTCTGATGCCTCTAACCTCGAGAGAATTAACCGGTGGCAGGCTGCCCTACGTCTATTTGAAGAGCGCCCAATATTTGGTTGGGGACCCGGTACTTATCAGTTCGTTTATGCACCTTTTCAAATGCTAAAGGAAAAGACAATAATCTCTACTAATGCAGGTGATAAGGGAAATGCTCACAGTGAGTATATTGGTCCTTTAGCAGAACAAGGCCTACCTGGTTTAATTATTGTTTTGATTCTCTTTAGTATGGTCACATACCATGGTATACGTATTAGAAATAAGATGTCTAATAGTTTTCTACGGGCATTAGTTCTATCTATTACCATCGGAATGATAACCTATTTTACTCACGGTTTCCTTAATAACTTCCTTGATACAGATAAACTGTCTGTGCCTTTCTGGGCTTTCATTGCGATGATTGTCGCTATCGATGTCTATCATGCGGATCCCAATGAGAAGTCGTCTGATATTATTAAAGATGATTCGCCTTCTCAAGAGTGTGAATGATCTTGCCACTCTTTTTCCGCTTTTAATCTTCCTAGTTTTAATTTGTACTTTCTTTTACTCCAAATCAGTACTCCTTTGTATTGTTTTGGATGCACTATCTATGCTGTAGCTTTATGGTTTTGTGTCTTCATTCTCCAGTTTCTCCTCCCTATCCAGTCCCTATCCAGTCCCTATCCAGTTTCTCTCCAGTCTCTCTCCAGTCTCTCTCCAGTTCCTCTCCCTTTACACTTTGGATCCTCTACCCCTCCTCTACCTATATAGTTCCTATCTTACACGAGTTTATAGGGAGAGGATAGAGAGAGGATAGGGAGAGGATAGGGAGAGGATAGGGAGAGGATAGGGAGAGGATAG
>JAJTBW010000246.1 GCA_021286705.1 Sphingobacteriia bacterium | reverse complement strand
GACGGTGCAAAATGTTCATTAAGACACACAAACAATTGATCACATGCTTAATAACCAGCTAGAATATTCCACTGCATAATCTGGGTTGAAATAATGAGAATATTAGGTAACTCACTTTTAGTTAAAGATTCCATTCAGGAACTTATGACTTCAATTGTGAAAAGCCAAGGATTGAAGGAAAGAGACCAACTTTAGTTAGACCTGGATTTCGAATAAATTTTTAACATTTATTATTAGACACTAGTGTGCAATTATGATGATTTTAAGAAAAGAAATAATAGAACAATTAAGTAGGAAGTTATCATTGCCCTATATGGGTTTTGAACAGGATTGGGATGTGGAATTGGCGGATAAAAATAGAATTGATGAATTTATTTCTTGTTATAATGAAAATGATTTATCTGCTGAGATGAAATACGCTACAATGTCCATTCTACTTGCTTCTTATGATGATTTTCTTAATGACAAAGAATTAGATATAGATTATAGATGGTATGAAATTGAAATAATATTAAAATCAGAAAAGGGGATTTTTAGAGACTTAATTGAGCATTGGGCTGTTGATTCCGAAATAGAGAATATATTTAGAATTACGCCACTAATAAGAGAAATAAAAGCCGCCAATTAGGTGGCTTTTGTGTTTACATTATACAATGGAACTTAGTTAGCTTCTAAGTACATGACAAAAATTAAGATATATTTATACATAATGGATTCTTAGAGTCTAACAAGATGTTCCCGTGACTGGTGATATTTTACTCGATGATCAATAAAGGAAAATGGGTTAAATTCGGAGTTGATCTTGTGACAAGAAACGTGAAAGGTGGTAGCTATTGACAATGTGAATTTAAACCTGTTGGACAAGATGTCCAAAGTGTACAGAGAAATCAAGGACAAAAGAAAGCTTGGTTGAAGACCTGGAAATGAAAAAAGGGCAGTCTATGACATGTGGTATAAAAATTGCCGGGACAGTTGGTTGTTTAAAGGTTATAGCCTGCTACGACTTTTTAATCTAACAGAAAATCTCACGTATTCGGAAACAAACTATACTTTTAGTCGTTCTAGCTAAGCTTGTTAAGCAAAAACAAATGCAATTTTAATATTATGATACCAGATTTCCAGACTATTATGCTTCCTTTCTTACAGATTTTATCTGATGGAGAAGAGCATACAACAAATGAGACAAATCAGAAACTAGCCGAATATTTCAACTTGACAGAGGATGAATTGAACGAGTTTTTACCAAGTGGAGCTGCCAAGACATTTCCAAACAGAGTTGCTTGGGCTAAATCTCATTTTAAAATGGCTGGATTTATTGAAAATATTAAAAGGAGCTCTTTCAAGATTACTGAAGCAGGCAAACTGTTTTTAGAAACGAAGCCCACTGAAATTAATCTGAGGATTTTAAAGACCATTCCTGCTTACCAAGAAAGAGCAGGGCGAATAAAAGAGGGAGAATCTGCGTCGGATAATGATAAATTGGCAATCGACTTGACTCCTGAGGAGATTTTGGAGAATAGCTATTTAAGAATCAGAGAGAATCTAGCTCAAGAGTTGCTTTCTAAGATTAAAAAGAGTAGTCCAGCATTTTTTGAATCGTTAGTGGTCGAATTATTAGTAAAAATGGGATATGGCGGTTCGATTAAAGACGCAGGTCGTTCAATTGGACGTACAGGAGATGAAGGAATTGATGGAGTTATAAAAGAAGATAAACTCGGACTTGATGTGATTTACGTTCAAGCCAAACGATGGGAGAGTGTGGTTGGTAGACCTGAAATCCAAAAATTTGTCGGTGCATTAGCTGGTCAAGGTGCAAAGAAAGGTGTTTTCATAACGACCTCGAGATTCACCCATGACGCTAAAGAATATCAGCCAAAAAATGAAACCAAGATTGTTTTAATTGATGGAGAACGTTTGGCTGAACTTATGATCGATCACAATTTAGCAGTGTCGACAGTTAATGTTTTTGAAATTAAGAGGATTGATAATGATTACTTTGGAGATGAATGAGAGTCAGGCTGCAAAGCTCAATTTGCCTAAAAGGAGTGTTGTAGTTAATTTGAGCTATTGTATTATCTCTATATCTGTTGGCGCATCGTTAAACGAAAACGACTAAGATTTACACTCATTTAACGTCGAAAGACATCTGATTAATTTGAAATCCACTAGATGTTTTAGTTAGTTCCTGTAATATTTTTTTCTTCAATCTTGCTAATACACCCGTGACTATTTGCCAAGGCTGTCCTTTTTGTACTGTAAAACGAGATAAAAGAACTATTTTTAAGGTTTCAATTCTATGATCGATGAATAGAATTAAAGAGGAGTTAGAAGAGAACCTTGAAATTATCTGAGCGTTTTACTACAGCTATTTTGTGTCTGTACGATTTACGTGGTAATCAAATCAATTACTATACCAAGATGATGAATGGTGAAGTAAGGGTAGAATAATTTTCAATATTGACAACTAAATCGTAAATTTACATTTGTATGGCAAAAGCAGACTATATCATATCATTAATTAAGTCTCATTATAATAACGAGCCTGAAAGGTTCACTACCATTGCTTTGCAAATAGCTGCACATGAAGCTAAACTTGGTCATTCTCTTGTTGCTAACGAGATAAAATCCATCATTGACAAGGCAAAAGAGTCAAAACATAAAACCAGAACTATTTCTCCCGAGTTGCAGGGGTTGATATTGGAAAATGTTCCTGCCGTTAATTTATCTGATATAATTGTTTCAGAAGATATAAATTCCAAAATCGTCCGTATAGTTTCAGAGTTTGTACAAAGAGATAAGCTCCGTAAACATGATCTGGAAAATCGTAGAAAAATTCTGCTCTCAGGCCCTCCCGGTACAGGAAAAACTTTAACTGCTTCCATAATAGCCAATGAATTAAACCTTCCATTATTTACCATTTTAATGGATAAAATGGTTACTAAGTATATGGGCGAAACCAGTGCCAAACTTCGACAGGTTTTCGATTTTATTGAGCAAAAGCAAGGTGTATATCTATTTGATGAATTTGATGCCATTGGCGGGGAACGAAGCAAGGATAATGACGTAGGTGAAATGCGCAGGGTTTTAAATTCTTTCCTCCAGTTTATTGAAAGGGATAGTTCTGACAGCTTGATTATTGCCATTACCAACAATAAGACGTTGTTAGACCAAGCATTATTTCGCAGGTTTGATGATGTAATCCTTTATCATTTACCTGATGAGAATGAAAAATTGGCTTTGTTGAAAAACAGGCTATCTAAATTTTCAAAAAAACTAAAATTTAACGACCTGCTTCCAGAGATAAACGGTTTAAGCCATGCCGAGATATCGCTTGCATGTATAGATGCAATTAAAGAAACGGTCTTGAATGAAAAGCTAGAAATGAGTAATCAATTAATTTTAAAAGCTATCAATGACCGTAATGCAGCATATCATAAATAATTTTTCTTTATGGCAGAATCATATAAACACATTTTTATTACCGGAAATGTGACCCTTGGAAAATACAAATCCCCGTCATTAGGAGGTGCTGACCTACGTATTCCTGTTCGTGAGAGGGAATTTCAAAGCCAAAAACTGTTAAGGCAATTTGATATAATTTGGCAAGCTAAGGAGCAAATGCAAAAACAGCGTGAGGCAGAGCAAATAGCTACAAGAGAGGGAACTTATATATCTTTTACCAGTGCAGCTGACCACGATTTAATCACCAAAAGTCTGGAAGATTTAGGAAAAGGCATTCGCTTGCTGAATATTAAAGAAATTCCTGCTGGAGAAAATCACACACAGATAAGGGCAACCGTATATGTCCCTAATGGAAAAGAAGGATTGTTTGTTAGTAAAATAAATTCATATCGTACGAAAAATAATACAACAGTAACTTTTTTAAGTGAGGTAAACCATGAAGTCGTTTCTAAATTCATTAACACGCTTGGGAATAATATCTGTCTAAAAAGGATAAGATATGATGCTGTTAACAGAACCAATGTATCTGTTAACTTACCTGTTGGACAAGAGAGTTTTTTCAGAAGCGAAATCCAAAAACATTTTCCAGAATCAGAAGTAAAAATAACTCCTTCAAATGCTGATTTAGTCAATAGTATTGAAGATGTAAGCATTGCCTTGTTAGAAGGTTTGTGGACAGATAACCTACAACTTATTCCTGCTGAAACTTCAAGATGGTGTGAAGTATGGTTGAATGTAAATACCTAAGTACATGACAAAAATTCAAAGATATTTATACATGAT
>JAJTBW010000036.1 GCA_021286705.1 Sphingobacteriia bacterium | reverse complement strand
TAGGGAGAGGATAGGGAGAGGCATAAGAGGAGAACAGGAGAGGAACAGGAGAGGAGGTCGTAAAAGCTTGATTCAGACTTTCTTTTCTGACCCATAAATCGTGTGAGTGATTTCTTGTTTTGCAACTATATCTCTAATGGTGCTGACATGTCTGTCAGTACCTGACATGAAATGGTTTTTGATCAAAACCTGCCACGTTTTTCAAAAACCTGCCACGTTTTTCATTTTTCGGCCATTTTGGCAGGTGATTTTTCATCCTGTTTCATTTTTCGTTTCATGAAACGATTTTAAGGGTTTCGCCTGGGGTTTGTTTGAGTAGCCTAATCAGCAATAAGTCATAAAAAGCGCTGAAAGAAAAAATTAAAGTCTTAAATCCTAAAAGCAAAATATCATGGGTAGAATTAATTCGGGTGTCTCCAATGGATTCGAAGGAAGAGTTGGAAATGTGGTTGGCTATTTTAGCGAAGGAAAGTATTTTCTCAGAATTCATCGAAAAACAATTAAGAGTTCAAAGAGTGTTAGTGCAATGACAGTTCGAGCAAGATTTTTGAAGGGGCAAGAGTTTATTAAGTGTGCACCTGTTCTCTTTAGGTTTGGCTATTCAACTATTGAGGAGCCGTCAACTTGGTATTCCAAGGCATTAGGCAGTCTTTTACGGGATGCAATTCAAGGTTCTTTTCCAGATTTGTGTTTTGAACCCTCAAAAATTACCTTTAGCACGGGAGAAGGAATCCCTCTCTTAAACCCAAGGGTTGTTTCTGATAACTGGGTGCTAACTCTTAACTGGGATGCTCCAAATGAGCTCCTTCATAATACGACGAGGGATAGGATCATTTTTATTGCATGTAATCTTGAGACCAAGAAAATTTGGTTCATTGAGTTAGCTGAGCAGCGGATTGATCAGTGCGCTGAAATAACTCTTCCAGCCTCTATTGGTAAGGGTACCATTCACCTCTATGCTTTTACTTTCTCATTAATCATTAACAGTTATTCAGATCGAGGCTTTATTTCACCAACAACCTATTGTGGTTCTGTTCTCCTTGCTTAATACACCATTGTTAAGATTTATGAGTTTCATTTTTATTATAGTAGTATGATTGTTAATGAGTATTTTATTAGAAGTTTAGATGCCGGTTACTCACTTCTGAGATTCAGAAAGAATACCCGGCATCAACTTTTAATGTTTGTAAGGAGTGGTTTAGAACTGGACAATAACACCTATAGTTGGAAGGACTTGTCCGACATCGTTTTTGATGGTTCTAAGAATGTAGCGAGTTGGGTCAGTCGGATCGATGTAAGGAGTTCCCTCGGCTGTAAGATTGGTAAGATAGGAAGGCTGTTCTCCTTTGAAGTTATAGAGGTTTTGTATGTCCAGATAGAAGCGCATTGAGAGTTTTTTAAAGTAGTATTGCTTGTCTACTCTAAGGTCTAACTGGTGGTAGTTACCAAGGCGTTGTGTGTTGAATTGTGAGTAATCTAAGACGCCTCTTCCTCTTGAATCCCAGACATCAATCTTTGACGAGAGGTTATAATCATACGGGGTATAAGGAGCCCCTCCAACAAAGCGCCATTTAATACCGATCTCCCAATTTCTTGGTAGGTTTTTCATTATCGTGGAGGTTATAAGATGCCGGTTATCCCATGCCGATGCAATATACTTCTCGTTTATATCTGTGAACTCACTTCTCACAAATGTGTAGGCTATAATGACATTGAACCCATAAAACGACTTTGATCGAATCAGTAACTCAAAACCATAGGCTCGTCCTTTGGAGGTACTGGTCACCGCCTCGTCTCCATAGACGCCAAAGTCAACCGATTTACTGGCCAGTGAAACGGAGTCTTGAATTGAGAAAGGATAGTTGTTGTAGTGCTTATAAAATCCTTCAAGGGTTATACGTGAGTTATCGTTGGGCCGGTACTCTAATCCGGCGACCAGTTGGTTCATGCCAATATATTTTACTCCATTTTCTTTGTTCACCAACACACCTGAGTTATCTCTAAACCCAAGGGTTGTATAGGATGGAAGCTGATAGAAACGCCCGATATTACCATTCAACGACCACTTTTCATTTAAGGCCCATGATAGGGCAACTCTTGGTGAAAACTGCTCTATTGGGTTACTCATCTCACTAGAGTAGTCAGAGCCATCAACTCTAAAACCGAAGTCAACATTTAATCTTTCAGCAAAGAAGCTTTTCCCGGCTTGAGCAGATAGACCATATTTAAACATACTCAGGTTAGTAAGATAATTCAAATCGGTTACCTGATCTTTTATTAATACTTTCTGAAAACTCTTGTTATAATAGATGTTGTATTCGCCCCCTGCACTTAAATTGATGTTCCAACCTGCAGCAATCAGACTTCTTTCATATCTGAACTTATTTGAGATCTCATCAGATGTATAGTCCTGAAGCTTATTCGTTTCTGATGATTCATCATTGTTAAAATACTTATCAGACTTGTTTCTGAGCATACTACGACTTAGCACCCATGTGTCAAATCCGTTCTTGCGGAAATGTTTATAATTGGCTCCGATAGTATATGACCACTGTGAGTATTCGGGAAGATATCCCAAAATGTAGCGTTGTTCTTCGTCAGGGTCTTTAATGTCTGTATTTAGTTTTGACTGATCCAGTGAACCGATGCTTATGATTGACAGTTCGTTTTTAGCATCGAATCTGATTTTGTATTTGAATTGATAGTCGTTGTAGGTTGGAAGAAATGGCAGCTTTAGTGCCGAGAATAGAAATTGTAAATAAGACCTTCTGACGGAGAAAACAAATGAACTTCTTTTTCCGAGGGGGCCATCGACCGCAAGTGCGAGATCACTGGCTCCAACAGTGCCTTTAAATACTAATCTGTCGGGGTTACCATCAACTTGTCTCATCTCAAGTAGTGAGCTTAGGGTATTCCCTCTTGAAGCCGGATAGGCACCAGAGAAGAATTCTACTTCACGAATAAAGTCCGTATTTATGATACCAACGGGTCCGCCTGATGCTCCTTGGGTGGCAAAGTGGTTTAGGTTAGGTATCTCGATTCCATCGAGGTAAAACTTATTCTCGCTTGGTCCTCCTCCTCTGACAATGAGGTCGTTTCTAAAGGCTACCGATGATGCTACGCCCGGTAGCGATTGAATTACCTTTGAGATATCGCGGTTGCCACCCGGGTTATTCTCAATTTCTGATATCTCCATGCGGCGCATTGATGTTGGGGCTCCTGCTTTCTTCTCAAAAGGCGAGGCTTTTATCTCAACTTTTTCAAGTTCAACACTCGTTGGTATCATTGCTATTTCAACAAATGGAGTTCTTGAAGAGGTAACCTGAAAATCTTCTGATGTGAAAGGCTTATACCCTAGTTGGGTTGCATTAAGTTTCATAAAGCCAGGTGTCACATCGTTAATTATGAAGGTACCATCTTCATTAGATGTTGCTCCTGTTTGTGTTCCTCTTATGACAATGTTTGTAAAAGGCAGAGGTTGGTTTGTATTTGTATCTATGACTTTACCCTTTATGGATCCTTTTTGGGCAAAAACAGGAGTAGAACTTAGAACGAGGATGATTAAAAGAGCTATAAGATTAGCGGTCTTTTTCATTTAGTATTTCTTTAGTTTTTGATTTTAAATCTGAAGTCTTGTTTTAAGACTGGTAAGGTTGATCAGGAAATATTAGAAAGTGTTACTCCTGACCTGAATTAAGATAACGAAATTACACTTGGTTTGTTTAACAAATAGTGTTAAAAGTTAAACAAGGATTATGATGATAAGCCTTCTTTATATCTCTTAATGGCTCTTTCTCTTGCCTGAGCATGGTTTACCATTGGTTTAACATAGTTAAGAGATCCGAATTCAGGAACCCATTTCTTTATATAGTTGAAATGTGGATCGAATCTTTCTTGTTGCAAGGTTGGATTAAATATTCGGAAGTAAGGAGCGGCATCACAGCCGGTTGAGGCGGCCCATTGCCAACCGCCGTTGTTAGAGGCCAGGTCAAAGTCGAGGAGCTTAGCCGCAAACCATGCTTCACCCAGTCGATAGTCAATCAGGAGGTGTTTCGTCAGAAAGCTGGCGGTAACCATTCTGACTCTGTTGTGCATATATCCTGTTTGGTTTAGCTCCCGCATACCGGCATCAACAAGAGGAAATCCGGTAGAGCCCTCTTTCCATCGGTCAAAACTGCCAGAGTCGTTTTCCCATTTAATTCTTTCATACTCTTTTTTAAAGGGGTGCTGCTCTACGTGCGGAAATTGATGTAGGATCATTGCATAGAATTCACGCCAGATCAACTCATTTATGAATGTAGCGTTTAGGGATACCGTTTCTTTAAATAGAGATCTTATACTGAGGGTACCAAAGCGGAGGTGAACACCAAGTCTGGAGGTTCCCATTAAGGAAGGGATATCGCGGGTTTGGTGATAGTTTATAATTAGCTCAGGATTTATCGGAGGAGGTTCGATGGATAGATAATCAGGCCAGTTGCTCTTTTTAAATCCGATATCATTTAAAGTCGGAGCTGATTCAATTGCGGTTTTTAGGAAGGAATCAAAGAGGGTCTCAGAGGGATATATTGCAGGTTCTTTAATGGATTCTTTCCATTTATTTGAGTAGGGGGTAAAGACTGTGTAAGGAGTCTGATCGGCTTTTAATACGAAATTGGGGTGAGAAATGAGGTGATCAAGAGATAGGTTAAGTTTAATTCCGTTTTCATTAAGAAGTGATTCAATAATATTATCACGTTTTTTCGCGTAGGACTCAAAATCGATATTTGCGTAGACCGCTTGGATTTGGAAATCAGAAAGAAGTTTCCTGAAAACGGTTTCCGGGGAGCCATATCTTATTAAGATATCTGATCCAATTTTATTTAGTTTGGTTTTTAGCGTTATAATTCTGTCATAGATAAACTGAACCCTAACATCGTATGGATTATCGAGTGTGTTTAGGATTTCAGAGTCAAAGATAAATAATGGTAAAACTTTGTAACCAGAATTAAGAGCCAGATAGAGCCCATGATTATCATCCAGTCGGAGGTCTCTTCTGAACCAAAAAATTGCGAGTCTATCCATTGAATTTTCTTTCTGAGTAAGTATGGCAAAGGAACAAAAAATAGAAGCAAAAAGAAGCTTAAGCGAGATTAACAATTATTGGTTAATGAAGGTTTAGTTTGTTTTAAGCCGCAGTAATATGGCTGTATAAAACGACATAGTGGCATGTAGTTTTGAAAGAGGGGGAGTTGTTTAAATGTCTGATAGATATGGAGTCTTATAGAGAAGGTAATAAGGGTTTGGCAGATACAAAATATGGGCTTAAAAATGAGGATAAATCATAAAGGTTTCTAACTTTGTGAATATTATTAATCACCAAAAACCAACCAGTTTATGAAGAGATCAGTACGTTCTTTTCTCATGCTGATTGTTTTGTCTTTTTTGGCATTCTCGGTATCTGGTCAACAGTTTACCTATAGTGATGCCCTACATCAGGAAGGGCTGAAGATAGCCTCCTCAGACAATCAATCGATAACTCTTACACACTCAATTAGACAATTCTCCCTTGAAGACTTTGCCGTAAGAGGAGAGAATATGAAGAACATTACATTTGGAAGTTCATTTCTACCTACCGACGAAGGGCAACCAAATATTCCTTCAGTAAGTCGATATGTTATTATTCCTAATGGTGCCACTGCCACTGCAACAGTTACCGATATAAGAACCGAAGTTGTTGGCAATACGGATATTGCACCCTCTCCAAATATTCCATTAGAGAGTGATGCATCCCCATTGCGTTATGAAAAGAATAGTAGTATCTATTCAAAGAACTCTTATTTTCCTGCTGAGATTGTTAAGGTCTCTGAGCCAATAACCGTACGTGGTGTCACCATGGTGATGGTTAGTGTCAATCCATTCAGATATAATCCGGTTAAGAAGGAGCTTGAAGTTATCAGAGATCTTTCAGTTAAACTGGATATCGTTGGTGGTAATGGAGTAGTAGGAGAGGAGCGGTTAAGAAGCCGTTTCTGGGATCCTATTATTGGTGACATGGTTTTAAATCCTGAGGCTTTACCCACTGTAGATTATTCTGCCAGAGTAGCTTTACAAAATAACTCGGCTCCGGATGTAACAGGAGCAGAGTATTTGATTATTACTGCTACCAATGCTGATTATCTGAAATGGGCTGATACTATTCGTCGTTGGAGAACCATGGAAGGTATCTCAACTGTTGTTAAGACGATTACTGAGGTAGGTGGCAACACCACGACTGCACTTGAGAATTATCTTAACAATGCTTACAATACATGGACACCTGCTCCGGCAGCATGTCTATTGATTGGTGATTTTGGTACAGATGGTACTGTTAATATTATTTCACCGATTTATAATAGCTACTGTGCTTCTGATAATATTTTAGGAGACGTTGATGGTAATCATCTGCCTGATATCGTAATGGCTCGTCTGACATGTAACAATGCTACCGAGATTGCAACAATGGTATCAAAGGGGATTAACTATGAACGTAATCCTCCAATGAGCCCATATTTCTACAGTCATCCGATTACTGCATTAGGCTGGCAGGATGATCGTTGGTTTCAGATTTGTTCTGAGATAGTTGGAGGTTTCTTTGCTAATTCATTAAATAAAACCGTTGTACGTATTAATGCTCTTGGATCACCTGCAAGTAACTATACGAATGGTCCATGGTCAACCGCCACTAATACCTCTACGGTAATGAGTTACTTTGGTCCTTCTGGTCTAAACTATATTCCTACCAATCCGGGTACTTTAGGTGGTTTCACAGGAGGTAATGCCACAATGGTTAATAATGCTATCAATGCTGGCTCATTCTTATTACAACACCGTGACCACGGAATGGAAACCGGTTGGGGAGAACCTTCCTATACCAACACAAATATCAGTGGTCTTACAAATACTGATCTAACATTTATCTTCTCTGTAAACTGTTTGACCGGTAAGTTTAATTACGGTTCTGAGTCATTTGCCGAGAAGTTCCACAGGTATAAATATAATAATCTAAACTCAGGTGCTCTTGGATTAATAGCTGCAACTGAGGTTTCATACTCTTTCGTAAACGATACGTATGTTTGGGGTCTTTTTGATAATATGTGGCCTCAATTTATGCCATCCTATTCAAGTACTCCTGCTGAGCGTGGTCTACTTCCTGCTTTTGCAAATGCTGCAGGTAAGTACTTCTTACAACAGTCAAGTTGGCCATATAATACATCAAATAAAGAGGTTACTTATCATCTCTTCCACATGCATGGTGATGCGTTTTTAAGGTTATTTAGTGAAGTACCACAAGTACTCACAGTAACTCATAATCCTGTTTTATTCGCCGGTATGACTAGTTTTGATATCACCGCAAATCAGGGTGCTACCATCTGTTTGACCGTAAACGGTAATATTATTGCGGTTGCAACAGCCACTGGTGTAACACAGAGTATCACCATTCCCGGACAGGTTCCTCCTGATGATGTTGTTGTAACGGTAACTAAACAGAACTACAAACGATATAAAGCAGTTGTTGATGTGATTCCTGCTGCTGGCCCCTATGTTGTTTATCAATCATGTGTAGTTAATGATGCATCAGGTAATAACAATGCTTCTTTAGACTTTGGCGAAAATGTATTATTAAATGTAGGTCTTAAGAATGTTGGTTTAGCTCAGGCAACTTCTGTTGTTGCTACTATTTCAACAAGTTCTGCTGGATTTACGATCACTGATAACTCAGAGACTTATGGCAACATGGATCCTGATCAATTAGTGGTTAAGCCGGGTGCATTTGCTGTTACTGCTGCCAATAATATTGTTGACCAGACTCCATTGGCTATTCAGATTGCTGCTACTTCTGGTGCAACAAACTGGACATCTAACTTTACTTTAATGGCAAACGCTCCGGTTCTTGCCTTTGGTAACATGACAGTCAACGATTCAGGTCCCGGTTGTAATAATGATGGTATTCTGGATCCGGGTGAGACTGCTAATTTGGTTTTTGCTATAAGTAATACCGGTCATGCTGCTACTTCAGCTGCCACTATCACACTTGGTATTGTTGGTGGAACCAGTACATTCCTTACATTAAATTCAACAACGGCTAATATTGCATCTATCGCCGCACAGGGAACAGCAAATGCAACTTTTAGTGTTACAGCCAATCCTACAACTCCAATCGGAACTCCTGTAAACCTTACTGTTGCTGCTACCGCTGGTGCTTATACCGCCAATGCTTCAAAACAGGTTGTTATTGGACTCATTCCTTCTTATAACATCAATAGTACTACTACTGTTACAACCTGTGTTGGTAATTTCTATGATTCAGGTGGCGAGGCTAATGGTTACCAGAATAATGAGAACTATACCATTACTTTCAATCCAGGTGGAACAAATAATAAAATGAAGGTCACCTTCTCATCTTTCTCTACCGAGAGTGGATATGACTTTTTAAAGATCTATAATGGTCCAACCTCTGCTTCACCGCTAGTTGGTTCATATTCCGGATCATCACTGCCTCCTTCATTCACTTCGACTCATGCTTCCGGTGCGATAACTTTTGTCTTTACTTCTGATGGTACTCAAACAAGCACTGGTTGGGCTGCATCCATACAGTGTATTGGTTCCGGACCTTCACCAGTTACTAACTTCTCTGCTAATCAGACAGCTTTCTGTAATTCAGGCATTGTCGCCTTTACAGATCAAACCACCAATACTCCAACTGCATGGTCATGGAATTTCCCGGGTGCAACACCTTCTACTTCCACTCAGCAAAATCCAACAGTAAATTATACGACACCTGGTGTTTATGATGTCACTTTAACGACAACAAATACCTATGGTAGCAATACCATGACAAAGGCAGCGTATATTAATGTTAATACAGTTCCTGCTGCCCCAACAACACCAACAGGAGAGACAATGCTTTGTCAAAACCCGGTAAATACTACCTATACTACAACAGCAGTAATCGGTAATACTTACACTTGGGAGTTAACTCCATCAACTGCTGGTGTTCTGACTCCTAATGGAGCATCGGTAACTGTTGATTGGAATAATACATTCTTGGGTGATGCTACATTAAGAGTTAAAGCTACAAGTACTTGTGGTACCGGTAGTTTCTCTTCTGCCTTAACAATCAATGTAAGTTTAGCTCCTCTGCAACCTTCACAACCAACAGGTCCATCGTCAGTTTGTCAAGGCGTTGCGGTTACTGAGTTCTCAACTCAGCAGGTCAATGGTGCTACTAGTTATGCATGGACAATCACTCCGGCTGAAGCTGGTTCTACTGGTTCAACATGGATCTATGCTACTGTAACTTGGAATCCTTCATATACTGGCCAAGTACAGATCTCGGTAAAAGCTATAAGTAGTTGTGGTGAGAGTCTTCCATCTTCTACCTTTAATTGTGATGTAATTCCTGCGCCAATTGCTTATAATATTACAGGTGGTGGGCAATATTGCGAAAACTCAGGTGGTGTAGAAGTAGGTCTAAATGGTTCAGAACTTGCCACTGAGTATTTCCTCTATCTTAATGATGTGAATACTGGTACCTCAGTCTCCGGGACTGGTTCTTCTATCTCTTTTGGCAATCAAACGCAAGCCGGAACCTATTCTGCTCGTTCTTTAAAAGGAAGCTGCGAGGGGAATATGAACGGAACAGTTCCTGTATCTGTTAAGCCTTTAGCTGGAACCCCAGCTCAACCAACAGGTCCTTCTGTTGTTGAAATCCCGGAGATCACTACTTCAACATTTGAAACAACCGGTGGTGCCAATGCACTAACTTATGCATGGAGGATTGAGCCTTCCACAGCTGGTGTAATTGATGGTACATCAACTACTGGTCTGTTAACATGGAATATGGCTTTTGAAGGAAATGCTGAGGTTATGGTAGCTGCCATAAACGAGTGTGGTCAAAGCGAATGGTCAACCGTTCATTCTATTCTAGTCGATAATACAGTTGGTGTTGAGGATTTAACTTCTAATGGACTTAAGGTTTATCCTGTTCCTGCAACCGACTTTATTATTGTTGAGAGATCAAATAGCATGAAGAGCGAGTCATTTACTTTGTATGACATTAAGGGTAATGTAGTAATGTCAGGAAAGATCTCTGGTGCGAAAGCAACCCTAGATGTTCAAGGTCTTTCACAAGGCTCCTACATTCTTCACATTGAGAATCATGCCATAAGTAGAATTGTGATTCAGAAGTAAAACTGCTTTTGGGTAAGGTCCGTATTACTCGAAATACGTAAAAAGGGGCTAGCTCTGTTTTAGAGTTAGCCCCTTCACTTTGGGATTAAGATATATTTTAAAGAGAGATCCTTTTAACTAATTATTCTGTAAGAAGAGGATAGATTCTTTGATGTCGGTGAACATGACTCTATCTTCGTTGACAAAGGCTACGTTTGCACGATACTTGCTTAAGAAGCTTTCTATCGTTTTTGAGCTCTTTGCAGGTCTTCTGAATTCAAGAGCCTGGGTAGCATTCATTAACTCAATTGCTAAAATTCGTTCAACATTGTCCATTAGTTTAACGAGTCTTGTGGCTCCATTGGCACCCATACTTACATGGTCTTCTTGTCCTTGTGATGATTCGATGCTGTCAACAGATGTTGGGGTTGCCAGTTGTTTGTTTTGGCTGACGATAGCGGCGGCAGCATATTGAGGAATCATAAACCCGCTGTTAAGACCGGGTTTAGCAACCAGGAAAGATGGAAGATCTCTTTTACCTCCAATTAGCTGGTAGGTTCGGCGTTCACTGATATTTCCCAATTCAGACATTGCGATAGCTAGGAAATCATAAATCAGAGCAAGGGGTTCACCATGGAAGTTTCCTCCGCTAAGAATCAGTTCCTCTTCCGGGAATAGAGTTGGGTTGTCAGTGACAGCGTTGATCTCATTGGTAATGATTTTAACAACGTGTTCAAGAGTGTCTTTGATTGCGCCGTGAACTTGAGGAATACATCTGAAGGAGTATGGATCCTGAACATGAATCTTTGGTCGGCTAATGATCTCACTGCCTTCAAGAAGTTCTCTGATATTTCTTGCCGTCTCTATTTGTCCGGTATGATGTCTGATAGTATGAAGAAGTGCGTTAAATGGTTCGATACGGGCATCGAAACCTTCAATGGAAATGGCTGCTATTAAATCAGCTTGTTTGCTTAGTCTTAGAGCTTTGAGAATTGCGTATACACCGTTGGCACTCATGAATTGAGTTCCATTCAATAGGGCTAATCCCTCTTTGGATTGCAGGCGGATGGGTTCCCAACCATTTTCAAGAAGGGCATTTGAAGCTGGGATAATTTTACCATCTTTCCAAATCTCACCTAACCCAATAAGAGGGAGTGAAAGATGTGCAAGAGGGGCCAAGTCACCGGATGCACCTAATGAGCCTAGTTCATAGACTACAGGGAAGACATCGTGGTTGTAGAAGTCAATAAGTCTTTGAACCGTTACAAGTTGAACACCACTATTCCCATATGAGAGGGATTGGATCTTCAGAAAGAGCATTAACTTGACTATTTCGATTCTAATTGGATCACCAGTGCCGCAAGCATGAGACATTACTAAATTGGCTTGAAGATCGGCTAATTGGTCATTAGTGATAGAATGGTTGCAGAGTGATCCAAAGCCAGTGTTTATACCGTAGATTGGGCCATTGTTGGTTGCCATTTTATGGTCTAACCATTTCCTTCCAGCATCGATTGCAGCTGCAGCTTCTTCGGTGAGTGCTAGTTTGTAATTCTCTTTTATGATGATGTCAATTTGCTCAAGAGTGAGCCATTCAGGACTAATGTAATGTGTTTTCATTTTCATGATCTTAAATTGATGATAGGAAACATCACGATGCACCCGATATGCACGAGTGTTTATATGGTAATGATAAATGTGGATTTGATGCTGCAACCCGCCCAAGAATTGGCAGGTAGCTCTTTAAGGTGTTAAAAGAGACAGGTGCGGTTCACCTTAATCTTATATTTTAATTGTATTGAATGCATCGTTGCAAAGATAGGAAAATAGGACTGCTGTTGTTAAACTCTTTGTGTCGTAAAATCAAAAAAGAGGAGGAACCTATTTTTGATTCCTCCTCTTTTTTAAAGGGTATGAATTTATCGACAAAGCGATTAATTAGTAAGTATATGCAATTTGGCTTGAGATCTCAGACTAACCGTTAAGGATTAAGCTTTTTCATTATACGGCTTCTCTCATCTAATAGTTCGTCTACTTCCGGGCTACCAAGAGGCATATTCGCTAATATCTGATCAATTTGAACCAATCTTCTTACAAATGGACCAATCTCAACGGGTGTTTCCTCGGTAATAACAGGTTTAACTGTAGTAACGTTTGATTCTTTGGGGTGAATCAAGGCATTCTCTTCGAGTTCTTCACTTAGTTGGGCTATCATCTGCTTTATTAACTCTTTATAAGGACCGGCCATCGTGTAGAGTTGGTCTCTTGCCCTCTGATCGCTTTTCATGTGTTCAAAGCTTTTAAGTAGCAGATCAACTCCGGCAATCATATTTTTGTCAATACCCGGAATTTGATCAGGTAGTCTACCATCTTCTTTCATCTCCAGAAGTAGATGTATCAACTTCTCAATATTACGTTCAAATTCCAGTTGGTCTTCATTCATACTGAAAATAGCTTTTGTTATTTCTTACTCATTTCTTTCGCATATTCCAGGTAGAAATGACAGATGGTTTCAATGCCTCTGTAAAAGTGATCTACCGGATAGTTCTCATTGGGAGAGTGAATAGCATCTGACTCTAGTCCAAATCCCATTAATAAAGTCTTAGTTCCAAGAACTTGTTCAAATGTGCTAATAATTGGAATGCTACCTCCACTTCTGGTAGGAATAGGCTTTTTACCATAAATTTGAAGGTATGCTTTTTCAGCAGCTTTATAGGCAGGCATCTCTATTGGAGCTACATAACCTTGACCCCCATGCAGATCTGTAACCTTGACCTGAACATAAGGGGGTGCGATCTTCTTAAAGTGATCTTCAAATAATTTGCTTATGACACGATAATCCTGATTAGGAACTAATCGCATCGATATCTTAGCGTATGCCTTTGAGGGCAAAACGGTTTTTGCTCCCTCACCGGTATATCCACCCCAGATACCACATACATCAAGCGTAGGTCTTATCCCAGTTCTTTCGATGGTTGTGTATCCCTCTTCTCCCCAAACGGTATCAATATTTAACGCTTTTTTATAATTATCAAGATTAAAGGGAGCTTGAGCCATAGCTTCCCGTTCTTCTTTAGATACTAATTGAACATCGTCATAGAAGCCGGGAATTGTTATTTGATTCTGATCGTTGTGCAGAGAGGCTATCATCTTTGATAATACGTTGATAGGATTAGCAACGGCTCCTCCAAAGAGACCACTATGTAGATCCCTATTTGGCCCTGTTACTTCGACCTCCAAGTATGCAAGTCCTCTTAATCCAACTGTTATTGAGGGTATATCACTTGCAATCATACTGGTGTCTGAGACAAGAATAATGTCAGCCTTTAACATATCTTTATACTGCTCACACCATGCACCCATGTTTGGTGATCCTATTTCTTCCTCTCCTTCTATCATGAATTTTACATTCACAGGAAGTTTCCCTGATTTAAGGAGTAACTCAAAAGCTTTGGCATGCATGTATCCTTGCCCTTTATCATCATCAGCTCCTCTACCCCAAATCTTACCATCTTTAATTACCGGCTCAAAAGGAGGAGTTTTCCATAGATCGATCGGGTCAACTGGCATGACATCCATGTGAGCATAGACTAAGACAGTGGGGAGACTAGGGTCTATAATCTTTTCCCCATAGGTAATAGGATTACCCGATGTTTGGAAAATCTCTGCTTTGTCTGCTCCGGCAGCCAAAATGGCATCTCTCCAATACTCTGCAGCTCGCTGCATGTCTGGTTTGTTTTCGCTTAATGAACTAATGGATGGAATACGTAATAGTCCAAATAATTCATTCATAAAGCGGTCTTTATGAGTTTCAATATAGTCTTTTATAAACTGCATGGATCAATAATTAGGGTAGTTAATAAATTGGAGGCGTATTTTGTTTGTTCTATAGAGTCATTCTATAGCACTGTTATTCAATGCACAATTAGTATACCGTTTTATAGAATTAGGCACTTCTATCCTTCAAATTTCTTTTGAAGAAGTTTTTCCCCGTCAAATTCGAGGTAAGAGAAGAAGGTAATCCAGTCTCCAATATTATAATAGTCGCAGGTTGGAGAGAGGTTTAGATGAACTGGTAGATGCCAGTGCCCGAAAATAAAATAGTTTAGGGCAGGGTTCAGGGAATATTGGTTAATAGCAAAAGCTGGTAATCTCTCTGTTTTCATCCAGTCTTGTTGTTCATATCTCCCTTCTGATTGTTCTTTGGCTTCGCGAGCTATGTTTGCATATCTGCTCCTACGGCTCCAAAATAGAGCTATACGAAATGAAAGATCAGGATGTATTTGTCTAAATAACCATTGGTTGATACGATTCTCGAAAACACGTTTAATAAACTTGTATCCTAAATCTCCCGAGCCTAATCCGTCACCATGAGCCAAGTAGAACTGTTTCTCATTGAATGTTTTTATCTCAGGAGTACGGTGCATTTTAAACCCCAACTCTTTCTCAAAGTAGTTAAATGCCCACATATCATGATTACCTCGAAAATAATGGATTGTAATACCTTGTTCAACCATTGATGCCAACTTTCCGAACAAAAGGGCATATCCACGAGGAACAACCTGTTTATATTCAAACCAGAAGTCAAAGAGATCTCCCATGATATATAATTCATGACAATCGGGTGTGATCTCATTAAGCCATCGTATAAATCGCTGCTCTCTTTTAAGTGAACTTGCACGGTCAGGGATTCCAAAATGATGATCTGAAGTGAAATATATCTTTTTTCCCTTGGGTAAAATCATGCCTGATTATTTTATTCAAACTTACGTCAAAAATATGAACTGTTAATTCATTGGCGGTTTAGCTCTTCTAAGATGCTATTCTTATAAACTTCCTTTCTTCTATTTTGTTGAGTAGTGTAACCGATCTCAACTGATTTGGGCGGTCAATAAACATTCTTTAAATGGATAGAATACTTGAAATCAATAGCCCGGATGATATTCCTGAGGCAATAAAAGGCACCCCAATAGGCGATCTTCTTGAATATCATAATCTCGGACGACCATTTGATAAGTATACTAAAGCTGAGTTATTAATAGGGATGTGTATGGATAATCGGAAGCATCTCAGGATTCCTGATCAGTTTGCGTATATTTTGAGAACAGGAGGAGCGAATCTTCGACCAAGTGAGTTTAAGGTGAGCTATGCGATTGCGGTTGGAGGAATCAGGTATATTGCATTACTGGCACATAGTCAGTGCGGAATGTCTGGTTTAATGAGTCGAAAAGATCAATTCATCAATGGTTTAGTTGAAAATGCTGGCTGGAAAAGAGACTATGCCGAAGATCATTTCCTTCGATTTGCCCCAATGTTTGAGATTGGCAATGAAATAGACTTTGTAATTTCTGAAGCGTTAAGGTTGAAGCAAAGATATCCGGGAGTTACTGTGGTGCCTCTCTATTATAGGGTTGAGGACAATCATCTGCTTTTTGTATGCAATAATTGTTAGAGCTAATTTGTCTCGGAGTCTTTGTTTAATAAACTTTTAAGCGACCATTTAAGTTTATTGACACGACTGCCTAAGTCGCCAGAACCAATGTCTGGTGTCAGCATACCATCTGAATCAATTGGCGGATTGCCAGGATAGAGTAGTATTAGATTTACTGATTCTGCGATAATATTTATTCTTCGAAGGAGTGATTCTTGAGCAGCATTATAAGATAACATCCCCTCTTTTGGGATTGAAAGTATTAGTAAATCTTGTGCTGTAAGAGGTCTTGCGAGCGAGAGCATAGTGCTCCAGCCTTGAAATGTGTTGCACTTAAAGTTGGTTTTAATACCTAATTGATTTAAGGTCTTTTCAATAAATGATCGGGCTTTAGAAGAGCAATAGATGGTAAGTTCTAATTTAAGATTGTTTACAAGTTCGGTGATACGACAAGCGAGTGAATCGAAGTTCTGTTCTCTTTCAATGTTATCAGGTAAGACCCAATGTAAGTGATTATATCTCTCTAATGGCGGGGTTAATCTACAGACGAAGAGGTTTTGGTTTGTCTGAGTGATTATTGATCTGAGATTTGTACCAAAAAGAAGATCACTAAAGTTAGTTTTTTGCGAAAGACCAATAACAATGTCAGTAGCACTGATTGAATTAGCAATCTTTTTAATACCGCTTGCGATGTTATGATCAACTATACTCAATAGATTCAATTGTTGATGAGCCTGAACTCCGATTCTTTGGGCTTCCTGAAGAATCTGTGTTGTTGCAACCTGATAATTAATCACTGAGTCTTCCTCGTTTATAACTGCCATGCCAGTTACTGCATCTTTTTTATCACTTGATGAGAGTCGAAATGCTAAATGAAGCAGAACACTCATCGTATTCGGGTTTGCCAGAGGAACCAGAATTTTGGGGCTTTGAGATTTTAGAACTCGTTGATCTAAATCCGGTGACTCATCGAGGGCTATCTTTCTTGCCGCACTCTCAGTAGCTACCGTTGCAACCAGACAGGTTACCAAGATTAGAACGATTGTACCATTAAGAATGTTATCATCAATGACTCCCATTCGATATCCTACCATAATGACCGCTAGGGTGGCTGCCGCATGTGATGCGCTCAATCCATATATCAGCCTTCTATAGCTACTCGGCATCCGAAATAAGATACTGGTAATAAATGCTGCCAGCCACTTACCGCTAAGGGCTACTCCAGTCAAAACTACTGCAACAAAAACGGCTTTATAGCCATAAAGCAGAACACGTAGATCAACTAACATCCCGACTGAGATCAAAAAGAAGGGAATAAACAGAGCATTTCCGGTAAATTCAATCCGGTTCATTAATTGGGAGTTGGTCGGTATTAAACGATTCAGGGATAACCCAACAGCAAATGCTCCGATTATTGGTTCCAGACCGGCCAGTTCAGCAAGGAACGCACTCAGAAATAGCATCGATAAGACAAAGACAAAGTGACTGATCTTCTCCCCCTCGAGTTTCTTAAAGAACCATTTCGTAATCTTTGGGATTATCGTCAATACGATGATAAGGAAGATGACAAATGAGATAAATAGTCTTAAAACAAATGAGGTATCAAGATTACCAGTTGCTGAAGCCGTTATAACTGCTAATAGAATGAGAACGGCTGTATCAGTTAAAATGGTTCCACCTACTGTAATTGCAACGGGTTCAATTTTTGATAGCCCCATACGATTGACAATCGGGTAGGCAACTAACGTATGAGTTGCAAACATACTTGAAGTTAGAAGACTCGTCGTAAATCCATACCCAAGTATAAAATAGCAGACCGGGAAACCTAGCCCTAAGGGTAGAATAAATGTTAAAAAGCCGAATAGAATACTCTTGTTACGATTTTTAACGAAACGCTTTAGATCTAGTTCTAAGCCGGCAATGAACATGATGTACAATAAGCCAATGGTGGAAAAGAGAATTACTGCATCATTTCTCTGAATCAGGTTTAAACCATGTGGTCCAATTACTACACCTGAAATAATTAATCCGATTATCCCTGGAACCCTGATCTTTCGAAGTAACAGTGGAGCTAGTAGAATTATTAATAATACAGTAGAGAACACCAGCACCGGATTGGTGAAGGGGGTATTAAATTGGTGCATTAAATGTTCAAGAAAGCTCTTCATGAGTTGTCTAAGGATAGTCTGTACAAAAGTACCATCTTTTCTTTTCAAAAGGAAAAGACTTAAACTGCCTCAGTTTAATATTGAAAGATGATAAGGTTAAATTTCCTTTAATTACCCTCTAAAATCTATTTAGTGCAGAAACCCTATTAAGGACTTTACATCGAGGAAAACATCAATTACTAAGAATATTCCCATAGCAACAAGAAGAATTCCTACCGCTTTATTAAGTAGGCCAATAACATGATTTGTGAGAATCCCTTTTAACTGATGCGCTACAAAACACTTTAATGTGTCAGTAGACAGAATGGTAAGTATAGCTCCAGCAAAGAAATATATTATCCCGTTAGAGTTTACCCCATAGTTAGAACTAACTCCAACCATGGCTGTAATCCAAACGAACCATACTCCGGGGTTTGCAATGTTTAGAAAGTACCCTTTAAGGATATATATCATTGGCCCTGGCACTTTAATATCTTCGTCATCATTCTCTCTTTTTACTGATTCTTCCGGTTTTCGGGTGAAAGTAACGGTTCCAAAAATGATGAGAATCAATCCACCAATTAAACTAAAATAGAAATTCTGACGGGGATCTTCGCCTAAGATTTGAGAGAACCCTTGGTACGTTAGGATGATTACGGTTAGATCACTAAGAAATATCCCTAAGGCTATAAGAAGCCCAGCTTTAAAACCTCTATGTACACTTGTTTGTAATAAAACAAATAAGGCAGGCCCTACAAGTAGTGCCAAGGTCAATCCGATTAGTATCCCATTTAGAAAAGGATGCATCCTTAATGTTTAATTCATTTTTCTGACCGCAAAAATAAACCAAAAAGCGGATTATACTTTCTCCTTTTGTGAAAGATAAGGTTTAACCACGTCTAATTCTTTAAATTTGTACTAAAATTACCTGCAATGAAAGTTAAATATGCCCTTCTCTCACTTGTTTCGGCTCTTTTTATTCTGGCTTCTTGCTCTGATAAGCCCTTTTTTGAGCAGAGACAGAATAAGACAAATTTTGTCTGGAATAGATTTGATACCCTAACTTTTAATACTCCTGATTTTGAGAAGGGTCTTACTGTAGACATAGAGGTAGATGTTATTTATACTTCTGATATGCCTATTAATATGCTCCCCATCAGAATGGTTGTTCTGGCTCCTGATGGTTCTGAAAGAACAATAGATAAAAAGATATGGCTTCGAAACCATGATGGAACTATCAATGGGAAGCAGCAAAATAATGGATGGATTCATACCAGTAAGGTGGTTCGAGGTTTTGTATTTAATCAAGGTGGTGTCAATAAGATTACCATCGAAAACACTCAATCTAAATACGACCTACAAGGAATTGCCGGCGTGGTTCTGAGAATTACTAAACCTACTTCGAAGAATTCAAATCAAGTATCAGAATAGTATCAATTATTCTTTTAATTAAAAGGGGGAAGTATACTGAAATAGATACTTCCCCCTTCTCTTTTATACTTTGATTCTTGTTAATGCTTTATCCTCTGGGTTTAAAGAAGAGATATTCTGAAAGAGTAATTAGTGCAATGGAAAGAATTGAACTGAAGAAAATCTTTAATAAGGTGTATGGCGCAAAGCTAAAACCAAACGCCTCGACAAAGAATAGAACCGTCTGATGTATAACAACCAGAATAGTTGTGTAGGTTAGAAACCATCTAAGCCCCATGTCTCTTACTGACGGTGAGGCTTGAGCCTCTATCGCTTTTCTACCAGAGACAAGTTGTATAATCCATGGTCTCATAAAGGCTGCTGCTACAACTGCACTTGAGTTAATTCCATAAGTACCTGTTATGATATCAAGAATAAAGCCAAGTAAAAATCCCCACATCAGTAGAACCCAAGGCTTGACTTCAAAGGGTAACTTAATAAGAAACAGCAGGTAAATATATGGTATAACCAGTTGTCCCAAATATATCTCATTTAAGAGAAAAACTTGAACAGCAACAATGATTATTAGTCTGAGTACTAGAATTAAAAATTGCATATATATTAAATTCGGGATCAGACAATCATTCCAACTCCAACGGTCTCGTTTGTACCCTCATCAATCATTATAAAACTACCAGTCTTCCGATTTGTTTCATAAGAATCAAAGATTAGAGGACGACTCGTTCTAAGAGATATCCGTGCTATGTCATTCATAGCAACAGTTGATACTTCCGAATTGTTTGTTAGGTTGTCCATGTCAACTTTGAAACTGATCGACATGACTTTGGCTCTTACCTCACGGGTGGTATGTCTTACAGCATACATCCCATTCAGCTTTAATGCCTGTGGGTTCATCCAGCAGATCATGGCTTCTATGTTTTGACTAACATTAGGCTCAATGTCTCCTTTTACAATCATATCTCCTCGACTGATATCAATATCTTCAGTAAGTTGTAGAGTGGCTGATTTTGGCGGGAAAGCCTCCTTAATTTCTCCAAAATCACCATCAACAGATAAGATTGTTGTCTTTGTACCGCCAGGTAGAACTAAAACTTCATCTCCTTTCTTAAAGACTCCTCCGTCTACACGACCAGCATAACCTCTGTAATCATGGTATTCTTTGTTCTGAGGTCTGATTACATATTGAACAGGGAAGCGACCATTAACATAATCAATACCGGTTTCTATATCAAGGTTCTCAAGCAAGTGAAGCAGTGTTGGTCCATCATACCAAGGCATTTTTTCAGACTTTCTGACAACGTTATCGCCGTTTAAAGCACTGATGGGGAGAAAGTTTATTGATCCAAACGTAAAGTTATGTGCGATGGATTTGAAGTCGCTTACAATCTCATTAAATGTGAGCTGGTCATAGTCAACAAGATCCATTTTATTCACACAAATCAGTAAGTGGGGTATTCTCAAAAGAGATGCAATATAGCAATGGCGTCTTGTTTGCTCAGTAAGTCTAAGTCGGGCGTCAATAAGAACAATAGCTGCATTAGCCGTTGAGGCACCTGTTACCATATTTCTGGTATATTGAATGTGGCCAGGTGTATCTGCAATGATGAATTTTCGTTTTGGGGTGGCAAAGTAACGATAGGCAACATCGATAGTGATGCCTTGTTCTCTTTCTGATCTTAACCCATCAGTGAAAAGTGCGAGGTCAATATCCGAGTGTCCTTTTCTTTGGCTAAAGTTCTTAACAGCTTCAATCTGATCTTCAAAGATTGATTTGCTATCATAGAGCAGTCTACCAATTAGAGTCGACTTGCCATCATCTACGCTACCGGCAGTGGTAAAACGTAGGAGTTCCATATTGAGATATGCTTGATTAGAGAATTCTTCCATTTTCAAGTCGTTAAAAGTAACCCTCACGTTTACGGTCTTCCATAGCCGCATCACTACGTTTATCGTCTGCCCTGCTGCCTCGTTCGGTTACTCGCGATGCTGCGATTTCATAAACGATATCTTCAACCGAGTCAGCTGAACTTAATGAAAGCCCGGTACAAGTAATATCTCCAATAGTACGACATCTCACTGTCTTCTCCTCCACAATTTCACTTTCACGTTTCACCATGAAGGGGGCATCAGCTAGCCAGACACCATCACGTTGGAAGACCTTCCTTTTGTGAGTAAAATAAAGGCTGGGCATCTCAATTCCTTCAAGAAGGATATATTGCCAGACATCCATTTCTGTCCAATTACTGATAGGAAAAACTCTAAAGTGTTCGCCTGAGAGTTTTCTTCCGTTGAAGATATTCCAGAGTTCGGGTCTTTGGTTTTTGGGATCCCATTGTCCAAACTCATCCCTATGAGAGAAGAAGCGCTCTTTAGCTCTCGCTTTCTCTTCGTCCCTTCTGGCGCCTCCCATTGCTGCATCAAACTTATTCTTTTCGATGGCATCAAGTAATGTAACCGTCTGTAGTACATTTCTACTGGCGTTGTATCCTTTCTCTTCAACGGCTCTGCCTTGATCAATGGAGTCTTGAACTGATGCAACTATAAGTCGGGCTCCGAGTTTCTTCACCATCTCATCCCTATAGATGATAGTCTCCTCAAAGTTATGTCCAGTATCTACATGCATTAAAGGAAATGGTATCGGAGCAGGCCAAAAAGCCTTAACAGAGAGGTGAACTAATACGATTGAATCTTTTCCGCCTGAAAACAACAGAACTGGCCGCTCAAATTGGGCGGCCACTTCTCTTATTACATAAATCGCTTCCGATTCGAGTTCCCGCAGATGACTCAAGCGGGGGGTATTTAAATGTAGCTGATTGGTCATGAAGTTTGTAAAAGCAAACACTTAGAACAATACAAAGCTACGATTTTTTAAACAGTTTTGATATAAATGACTCCTTAGTCTGCTCTGCTTCGTCAGAGTAATAACCATATCCGTAGCCATAACCATAGCCGTAACCATAGCCGTAGCCATAACCATATCCGTAACCATACCCATATCCATAACCATCTCTTGAAAGCTTAACATCATTCATCAAGATCTGGAAGTTGGTAAATCCTCTGGTTTCTAAATCCTTCATGGTCACAGCGAACATACGTTTATGTGATAGACCCTGTCGAACCACGTAGACATTTACATCTGAGTGCTTCATTAATAAGAAGGCATCAGTTACAAGTCCGATAGGAGGAGTATCGATAATAATGAAGTCATATATTTTCTTGAGCTCCGTGAACATCTCAGTTGTACGACTTGATGCAATCAACTCGGCAGGATTAGGGGGTACCGGTCCAGCAAGTAGGACATCTAGATTCTCAACATGAGTCTTTTGAATAATCTCATTTAATGAACTTTTCTTGATCAGATACGAACTAATACCTACTGTATTCGAAAGGTTAAACTCTTGGAATAACTTAGGTTTTCTTAAGTCGAAACCAACAAGGAGTGTTCTTTTACCATAAAGGGCAAAAACAGACGCCATATTAAGCGAGATAAATGTCTTTCCTGCACCTACCATATCTGAGGTAACCAGAATGGTTTGTTTTTCATCTCCTTTTGCAACAAACTGTAGGTTCGTCCTTACGTTTCTGAAAGATTCGGCAATGGATGATTTTGGAGAATCAACAACAACCAATGAAGTCTCTTTCGAAGAGTGCATAATCTGCCCGATAACAGGGAAGCGGGTGGCTTTCTCAACATCTCCTCTGTCCATGATTTTGTCATTGAGGTAGTCTTTGAGATAGATGTATACTGCTGGCAGAATTGCTCCTAGTAAGAGTGCAATAAGATAATTTAAGCTCTTTTTGGGATAGACTGGTGTTTTACCTTCACCTGAAGCTTCGTCTATGATTTCATTGTCAGGTAAGTTACTTGCCTTTGTGATTTGAGCTTCAGCACGTTTCTGTAATAAGAAGGTGAAAAGGTCATTGTTGAGGTTAAACTGTCTCTCAAATGAAAGTAACTTCCTTTGACTTGATGGGAGCTCCTGAATTTTCCCACCCATCTTTGCTATACGACTGTCAATGTCTTTTAGCGCAATATTTGAGGTCGCTACTATACTGTTTATACTCTCAATGAGGTTGAGCTTCGAGTTTCTAATCTTGCTGTCTACTTGAGCGATTGCCGGGTTCTTTGCCGTGGAGGTAAGCAGTAATCCAGAACGCTCTTCATATAGCTTTGATAATCCACCTAATAGTTGAGCCAAGAGCGGATCATCAACGCCCATTGAAGAGGGAACAAGAATGTCATCTACATCATTTCGTTCAGTTATGTATTTCTTTAAGTAGTCGTAATATTTAGCCTTTACCAGAAGTTCAGCTTTCTGTTTGTCAAGATCTTTCATGTATTCGAAAACCTGCTGAGCCTCCATATCTAAAGACATGATGCTAGACTCTTTTCTGAACTCCTCAAGCCTTGACTCTGCTATTGAAAGCGAATCTTTAATTCCAATAAGTTCTTTGTCTATAAACTCAATGGTTTTTATAGCAATACGATTCTTTTTGTCTAAGCCCCTTTCTAGATATGAATTGGTTAATGCGTTGAGGAAGTCAACAGCCTTTTCGATATTATTACCTTGAAGTTTAATCTGTACGATTGAGGCTTCACGATTGATAGGTTCAATCTTGTAACCCTTGAATTGATTAACTAAGGTGTTGAGATCGTTAAGGGTAAAATAGAATTTCTTGTCGTTATGTTTTTCCCCTATATAGTTATAATTCAGAAGAATCTTGAACTTGTAATTATCACTGGCTACCTCTTCTCCAAATGAGTATGTTTTACTGAACTTTAAACTCTCAACGATTAATGGTTTTGAATCTCTTTCTACAGGTTGTAGCGTTGAGAAGTTATATAAAACGGCATTTTCTCCCTCTACCTCTATCTTGTATTGTTTGTTATTCAAGATAGTGACCTGCATCTTAATGTTAATGGGTTGAGGATGGGAGGTGTCCATTACAACGGTAAATGGAGACTTTTTATAAAGCTCTGTTGTTATGAAGTTTTCTTCAGCAAAGTAAGAGACCTCAAATGGAAGGGTTTTAATGGCAGTCACAACAAGTGCATGGCTGTTTAGAATGCCGATTTCGTTTTGTAAGTTCTGCTGATTATTGCCAAATCCAAGCCCAATCAAAGATTGAGCATCTAACATACCGCTCTTCTTATCCTGCACCAGTACTGTAGATGAGACCTCATAGATTGGCCTGGTGTACTTGTTAAACAGGAATGCAATTACCAAGGTGACAAAGATTGTAATTGCAAAAAAGTACCAATATCTAAAAAACTTAAAAAATAACGCTTTAATGTCGAGAGCCTCTTCCTGAGGTTGCTCCTGATATGGGTTAACTGGATTGTTATTCACGTTGATTACTTTTATTTAAAGTACTGCATAATTAGGATAGTTGTACTGATTGTACTAAGCAAAATTGCATAAGGGAAATCAGCAAATGCAAATTGCTTACCCCGTAAAGGCTCAACATATACAATATCATTTGGTTGTAGGAAAAAGTAGTCACTAGAAAGAATATCATCTTTTGTAAGATCTATACGGTGCAATAGTGCTCCCTTTTCGTTATTACGAATCAATACAACTCTGTTTCTGTTTGCAAAATTGGTAAGATCACCTGCTCTTGCAATAGCTTCAAAGATATTTACCCTGTCTTGATAAATAGGATAGTTGCCAGGAACCTTTACTTCACCAAGCATCGTAATCTTAAAACTTACCATCTTTACAACTACAGTGGTCTCTTTAAGATATTGATCTATTACATTTTGGATGGACTCTTTCACTTTGTCCAACGTTAGATCCTTTACAAAAATCCCTCCAATAAACGGTAATGAGATGTTACCCTGTCTATCAACAACGTAGCTATTCAGATAAATGCTGGCCTCATTTGTCATGTTGTTGGAGTTGGTGTTTCCAGCATCAGGGTTGAAAAATCGATACGTTTTATCATCAAAACTCTGAATTTTGATGTATAAATTATCCCCAATCTGTACTTTATAGTCGGGTACAGGACTGTAAACAAAAGATTTACTTGTGGTGTCTTCTTTCGCTAGTGACTGCAGATAGCGAATCTTTTTCTGGGGAACACATGAACCAAACAAAACAAGTAGCAGTAAGGGAATAAGTAAATGGGAACTTTTTAGAGTACTAAAACCTTTTTTCATCAGACTTTGTTGTTATATATGACGCATCAAAAAAAATTGCAATTGGTGCAAATTTAGCATAATTCATGAAACCTAAAAGTATATATAACAGTATGAATTAAAACTTAAGGTCTAATGATCTCATTTTGTCGATTTAATTCAAATTATATCACATAAAAATAACACCAACTTCACAAGAACATGAGTATCTCTTTAATGGATCCCATCGGTAAATTGATGGGTTTACGCTACAAAAGTCATCCCTGGCATGGAATTGAGATAGGAAAAAATGCACCGGAGATTGTAGTCTCATTTATTGAAATGGTTTCTACCGACACGGTAAAATATGAGGTTGATAAAGCAACAGGTTATCTTAGACTTGATAGGCCTCAGAAATACTCTAATACCGTTCCTGCATTATATGGTTTCATACCTCAAACTTATAGTGCTGAGAAGGTGGGTGCTTATTGTGCCGAGAAAACCGGTCGTGCCGAGGTCAAAGGCGACGGTGACCCAATGGATATCTGTATTCTTACCGAGAAAACAATCAGTCACGGTGATATCCTCGTTATGGCTCGTCCTATCGGTGGACTAAGAATGATTGATGGCAACCAAGCTGATGATAAAATTATTGCAGTTCTTGAAAATGATTTAGTCTATGGTGAATATCGTGACCTTGAAGATTGTCCTGCAATTATCATTGAACGTCTGAGACACTATTTCCTTACATATAAGGATCTTCCTGGTGAAAAACGGAATGTTGAAATTACTCATGTTTATGGTACTGAAGAGGCTCATGAGGTCATAAAGAGGTCGATGGAAGATTATCGCCACAAATTTGATAATCTCAGGAGCATGTTGTCAGATTACTAGTTTATTTAGAGTCATCGGTTACAGGTACTCCCCTTAAGGTTGCGGGGGTACTTCCGGTGATTTTGAACCATACACGATCACCAGATTTATCTGATATTGTGATCGTCCGATGTTGATATAGAATCATCGGTAACAGGTACTCCTTTTAGGGTTGCAGGGGTACTTCCTTTGATTTTAACCCATACACGATCACCAGATTTATATGATCTTGCTGGAAATACAACGACTTTATTTTGTGGCGTTCGTCCCATAAGGAAGTCGTCTGACCGCTTAGATTTGCCCTCTACCAGAACCTCAAATGATTTACCGATATCTGCTCTATTACTTCTGGCAGATAGGTTTTGCTGAAGTTTTATTATCTCATCCAATCTTCGGGCTTTTATCTCATCCGGAACATCATCCGGAAGTCTTTTAGATGCTAGTGTCCCTTCTCTTTCTGAATATCGGAACATAAATGCTGCATCAAAGGCTGCCTCCTCCATCAGACTGAGTGTCTCTTTATGCTCCTCCTCCGTTTCACTACAGAAACCACAGATGATATCTGTGGTGATGGTGGCATCGGGTATAAAGTGCCTAATGGCAGTAACTCTTTCCTGACTTCGACACAGGGACACCCTAAATAAAAGACCAAAACACTTCATCAAATAATCTGGTAAAAGAAGAGATTTTTGTT
>JAJTBW010000245.1 GCA_021286705.1 Sphingobacteriia bacterium | reverse complement strand
CATTGATATTACCGGCTGATGACCATGAAGTAATGTTCTCGAAAGTACCATCATCATAAACGATTTCGTATGGACTCTGAGGAACACCCCAAGTCAAATTAACAGCAGTATTTCCACTGTTTACAGTTGCTAAAACAGCAGCTGGAGCAGCTGTGTTCTCAAATAACTGGAAGTTAAATGTATTTGTTCCAGTAGCAACGGTAACGTTTCCAGTATAATTATCAAAACCTAATTTTGAAACAACAACCGGGCGAGTACCAACATTCTGCTGCATTGCATAATGACCACCTAGATCAGTGAATTCAATGCTATCATTAATGTTAACCATTGCTCCTATAATAGGAAGACCAGAGATACCATTTGTTACAGTACCATTAACGGCTGCTCCAACTGGAATTGGCTCTGCATCAACCTTTGCATAATCGAAATAACAGTTATTGCCATATGCGCTGACAAACTTGAACGCAATGTAAAGTGCGGGTATATTTCCTGCACCTGCAGGAAGAGCAATACTCTTGTCTTTCCATCCTTCAACAGTGTTATAACGATTTACAGAACCAGCCTCAGTCCAGGTAGTTCCATTAGTAGACCATTCAACAACAACTTTATCAGCAGCTGATGAATAACTTGCATTTTCGTACCATTTAAATGACACAGAAACATTCTGCTTTCCAACAGTCGAAAAAGAAGCAGTCTTCTTTAAACGGTTTGTTACGCCCGTAGAAGCACTAAAAGAGTTAAACTTAACGAAGTAAGTCCCGTTAGCAGCTGTTGAAAGTGTAGGATAAGTACTTGTGCTAACAAAACTGAGATAATTTGTACCACTGACGTTTTCAGTTGCCCATCCTGCTGGAATAGTGCCACCGTTTTCGAAACTCTCTGTCAGTAGATTCACGGTCTGAGCACTAAGGCTCGATGCGAATAACACTGCCATTACAACAGCGAGAGAACGCATCCAATGTGTAATCACTCTCATAGAAATTGGTTTGATAAACTAATTTTTTACTTATTTCTTAAAAATAATCAGATTAATAAACGTTTCATGAATCTTGCCTGGAGGGGTTGCTGGCCGACATGGCTAACCTTATATCTGAACAAGAATTCTGATTAGATAGAAGATAACAGTTGTTTAAGAAGTCTAAGTGTAAGCTGTAACCTGTTATTTATGAACTGCCTTCCTATCACAGAGTTGGAAGAATTCATCCAAAATTGGACTGTACCTCATCGAAGATATAATTCCTTATAAGTATTATATACAGTAATCAAAAACGTTGTTTACGAAATAACCTGTATGTCTCTAATTGCCAGAAACAAATAATACAAGAAAATTAAATCTTCAAACGATCAAGAAAGATTCCCAGAATAGGATCAGTGAGTTCTCAACACACTCCATAAAAGCAAAAACTTTCACGGATAACGGCTTTTAGCCTTAACATTTTCCCAATGTAATCGGTTTACAGATTACAAAATGGCAATAGGTTCTAACATCAGATATCAAGACTACTGCATCTCAAAAAAGTTGCCTGAGCTTTAGTTATTTTTTTTTCAAACATTCTTCTCCCTTTACTTAAGTCAAATATTCATACAACAGCTATCGCCTAAAAAACACTTCAATTAAACCTGTATACAGCATATTTTCAATAAGTTAGTCCCCACCCTACAATTCTCCTTAATTTTAAAAATTATTCTAAGTCAAACAAAAAAGGGAGTCGGTAAACCGACTCCCTTCAAAAACATTAGTCAAAATTTCTTCTAACTAACCAAAAATTATCTGGTAACAGTGATTCTATCGACAGATTCACTACCATCTTGAGCAACGAACTTAATAAAGTAAATTCCACTTTCGTAAGTTGATACATCAAGTTTCAAGGTCTCAGCACCACTTACAGTCACTTTGCGAACAACCTGTCCAAGGTAGTTAACCAATATGATCTGACGTGTTTCGCTAATGGTTACTACATTAACAAAACTGCTTGCTGGATTAGGATAAACCTTGATACCTTCCGCTGTTGCAGGGGTGATACCTGTTGGGTCAGCACAAGCTTCAGCAGTTGCTACTGATTCCATTGTTGCATTTTCAAATGCAGCATGAACAGCTTTCACAGTGTAGCAATGATTTGCAAATGGAGCATTAACAACATGTGTAAAGGTAGTTGCTGTAATAGGAGTAGGAGTTACAAGCACACCATCTTGATATACATTATATCCAACTACACCACGATTTCCAAGCAACTCCGTGAAATTAACAGTTGCACCAGCAACGGTCATACGACCTGAATGGTTAATTGCAAGAACACCAGCTTGTGAGCCACCAACCAAAGGAGTTGATGCGTTTTCACCAACAGCTATAGTTTTCTTACCACCATCGGCAATTGCATTTACACGAACACCATATACGCAGTCATTATAACCATAAGCACTCATATGTGACCAGGTACTGCCATCGTTATACCATCCTTTGTCAAGATTTGGACCATCTTCGTCAGCTCCTAGGTAATGACTATAACCAGCTAGGTTATTCCAATGAACCATTGCATAGAATGTTCCATCAAAAGGAAGATCACTGACAGCAACATTTACCCAATTGTCACCAACTGGAACAAATGGACTTGAGGTTCCTGTAAGATTCTTATCTGAATCAAGGATATCTACAGTTAATTCTTCTGAACCTGCATTAGGATTAGCCTGGAAGTAAAGATCAATTGAAGAGATTGTTCCACTTAAGGTTGTATTAAACTCATTGCCGAACCATCCTTCATAACCGGGATTCAAACTCCAACCATTCTCAAAAGTATTATTATCAAGAATGAACTGTTGAGGTGATCCAGTGCTACAATCTGGAGCATTCCAGTTAAGGATATTATTGTAGGTGGATGCATTAACCATATCAGGATTCAACACTAGGTCGGTAGCAGGTTTTGGTTCCGGATAAACCTTTACATTGTCAACATACCAAGCAATCATATCGGCACTATTCTCACCATAAGCAATGAAACGAACTCTTAGAGCTTTACCGGCGGTAGCACTTACTTCGATATGCTTGTTTGACCATGTGAATGATCCTTCGTTCTTATACTCAGCGATTTTTCTCCAAGTACCTGAATAGAACACTTCAACTTTAAGCTTTTCGTTACCTGTAGCATTTCTGTCTTCAAGTTTCAGATCGAAATCGATCCAAATCTTTGAACAATCAAATACTGAAGCTGTCAAAGCAGGAGATTCTAAAGCATAGCTATAATCTGTTTCGGGTGTGGCCCAGTTAAACTCAGCAGCTGGGACAGCATTCCCTACCGAGTTACTAATACGCCAATGTCCCTGATTAGGTTCGAATGACCATGAATTGAAAGAGAAGGTGGTTGAAGCCCAATCTTCTATCCAAGGTATGGGCACACCATAATCAACATTTATGCAAGCGGGACCCTCTTCTAATGATTCATCGGTTGAACCTGCAGGGAAGCCAAACTGCTCAAGATCATAAACTGCTGTAATGGTGTAGCAATATTCATCTGGATCAAGATAAAGATCGTAATATTCGTAAATATCTGGAGCAACAGTAGCTATTAAACTACCATCACGATAAATATTATATGCCAATACATCTGGTGCTGATCCAGCACCACCGCCTGTACCTGAAATAATAAATGGATTATCAATTGCGCCTGGATTTGTTAGAGCAGTCCAAGTACTTCCATCATATTGAATTGAATTACCGACCCCAGAGGCAGTATTGGGAACCCAAGGACCTGAAGCTACGGAACCTGTGGTTGCCCACTCAATCCAATAGGTACCTGGTGCTAAACTAATATTCAAACCATCACAAATAATATTCATTACAGGACGTGCAGTTCCTTCTCCGGGAGCATTTACACGGTATATACCAGAGAAATTAGTTGAGGTCATACGATTAGTTGTTAAATCACCCCAAACAACTGTTCCCCCAGCAGATGGATCTCCATCATAGATACGGAAATAAGCACCTGTAAAGGTGGAAGTATTTCCTGAATTGGTTTGATAACCTTGGAATGTTACACTATTAACAGTCCAGTTGGTTCCTACTGTGAAATCATCAGCAACTGACATGCTGGCACCTTGGTTCATTCCAAAGCCATATGATCCTCCACCTGAAAGAATTACGCTCTCATCAGCACCACCTGCACCGGTACCCGGGCTATTGATGATAGTTCCGTTATCCCAAAGAATAGCGTCTGTATTTGACGGAGTATATTGAGCAGTTGGAATAAAGTTACTTACACCATTTGCGTGTTCTCCAATACTATTAGTTGGCAGGTTGGGGTGACCAACCT